>ONEJ01000096.1 GCA_900316805.1 uncultured Lachnospiraceae bacterium | reverse complement strand
CTTACCAACACCCTTAAGCGTGTGCTTTCCACCAATCTTACACTGCATGGAAGTGATAGCAGATATCCTGTTTTCGTCTGCCTGTCCTCCCTTGAACCGGATCACATCTCCTAAATCCAAAGCAGGATTTCCTGTTGTTTCGGAATCAAAAGGCACATAATCCACAACTGACAAATCTTTCAGGATATTCATACACAGCTGCTCTCTGGTTTCCTTCAGACCAAACTGCAACAGCGGATTTACTCCAAGATTCAGCGTCAGCCCATCATCCGGATCCAGATGATAATACTCTGCCGTTTCCGTTTTCATGTTGGTAGAAGAAACCGCCGTGTATCTTGTGATGAAATCGGAAAAGCTGCTGGTAAACCAGTGCTTTGTCTCCAGCTCCATTACCGGCTCATTGCCATACTTCCTCAGTTCCAGCTTCCCCTCTCTGTTGATACAGAAAAACCCACCAAGAACCTGCCCCACATAGTAGAGCACATCCCGGTAGGTCTCAATATCATTCTCCGTATAAATGGAAAGCAGCTCTGTTCCATTGGGCATTGCTTCATAGTCTGCCTGGCTCTGTGCCATCTCTACCTTACAGGCCTTACAACACAGGCTCACAAAATCATACACCGTGCCGATGGTTTCAAAGCCATTGAAGCTTTTATCAAACCGGAGCATAAAATCATAGGTTTTCAGCTCCAAGGCCTTGATATTACGGTTAGCCTCCGACACCTCAAAGATTCCCATTGGCACCTCTTCAAAGCTACCATCCGACAATCTTAGATGATAAAACAATTCCACCAGAGCATCTTCCAAAGTATATCTGTCAATATCCGATAAAAGCGTGATTCCCATCTCCGCTGCATACACCGTGCCAAGCTCAATCTCAGTAGATCCGCAACACTGACTGGAAATGTAGCCACTTCCCTTTACGATATCATCCGCTCCAAACTCATACGTGACACCCTTCGTTGTCGTAATCCTTCCCGTCCAATAATATCTTCTTGTGTTCTCCTGCACCGCCTGCAGGAATGCTTCACTTACTGGGTACACGAAAACACCTCCTCCCCGAAATAAAAAGAGAGCCAGTTTCCCGACTCTCTGAATGAACAAATCTATTTCAATTATTGTTCATTATCACAGTAAATCTGAATTGCATTGTCAACAAATATAGCAGTTCCTTCCCCACCATATTCATCGATATTCTTTGTAAAATCACCACCTCCAGAATACATCTTACCTAATCCCCGCAGTATTTTCTTGGAACAGGTATACATATTTTCTGTAATATAATCCTGTATTCTTTTCACAAGATTTTGCGCTTCAGGAGAAGCAGGGTTCATATCTTTCATTTCGCCAGCTTCCTTAAAGAGAAGCATAAATCTGTCAGCCAAAATTTTCTCATCTTCCTCTGTACGATTCTTCTGCTTCTCTTCCATTTCTTTATACTCTGGCATATTCCCATACAATTCCTTTGCCTGTTTAGCATATTCATCTAGTTTACTTCTATCAAATGCTTTGAAATCCATATGTTTCACTCCTAACATTTTTATTCCAAGTGCAAAATTCATCAAGTTCTCAATATGTTCCTTTTTCAATCTAAGCAATTCTATCTGCTGTTCTAGCGCCTTGCTTCTATCAAAATCCGGACTATTTAAAATTGCCTTGATGTCTTTCAGTGGAAACTCCAATTCTCGAAACAGCAAGATGTGTTGAAGGCGCTCCAAATCTGTATCGTCATACAGTCTGTAGCCAGCATCGGTATATCCCGTCGGATGTAAAAGACCGATCTTGTCATAATATTGCAGAGTGCGTATACTCACTCCGGCAAGCTTACTCACCTCATGTACTGTCATCATTGTTGTATCCTCCATTCACTTGATAATGTTAATATAAACTATTACGTAACGTAGGAGTCAACATCTATTTTCAAATATTTTTATAATTCTTTTAATATAAAACTCACAATCCACAGCCCCTTATAACTGGTATCCTTCTTAAGCTTCGCCTTGAATCCTTCCACATACATTTCCGTCTGTCTCACACTTGCAGTCTCCGGATCAAAGAATCCAACCCTTATCTTCTCCTGCTGTTTATACCCGGTAAGTAACCTCAGCCACTTCTGGGTAACAGAAAAGGAAACAGATATCGTAATAACACCAGTTCTCACCACATCCCTCTGCGTGGTTCCTGCCTCTGTTTCTCCACCGCTGTCTGCTTCCTTGTCTGTCATATCCACTTCATAACTATCCGGCAGAGGAAGATCCACGCCGTCAAAATTCAAATATTGAAAAAATGTCACCCTTTATCTTCCTCCGCTTCTAAGATTTGCCCTCTGCTGGGCATTTACAATCACTTCATCCAACATCGTACCGCCAAGGTACACAGGAATTACAATGTCACCACTGCCACCACCTACTGAAGAAACCGCATCCTTAATCGCCAATACAAAACTACTCATATCTGCATTCGATACGGTTCCACAGCCAGCCATAGCCATCTGACCTGCATTCACCTGAGGATTGACCACCATATCTGCAGCAAGGCCACTCACTGCATACTCTGCGCAGCACCGTTACAGTTATCTATCGCTCCTGAGAGCTTTGCAATATCTCCTTCTCCTGCTCCCTCGATATTGCTTCCTACATCCTTTAACTTCTCACCAGTCGCAGTGATTTTCTGCAACGCCGTAGCTGACTGGTTCGCCTGCTCTTCCAGTCTCTTTAGCTCATTCTCAGTTTCAATAATCTCTCTTTGCAG
>ONEJ01000059.1 GCA_900316805.1 uncultured Lachnospiraceae bacterium | reverse complement strand
TTCATCTGCCACGGCAACATCTGCCGTTCCCCAATGGCCGAATTCGTCCTAAAGGACATGGTGCAAAACCGCGGCATCGCAGACCAGTTCGAAATCGCCTCCGCCGCCACCAGCACCGAAGAAATCTGGAACGGCGTAGGCAACCCGGTCTATCCGCCGGCAAAGGCAGAACTGGCAAAACACGGAATCAGCTGCGACGGCAAAAGAGCGGTTCAGCTGAAAGCTTCGGACTATGATTACTATGATTATCTGATCGGGATGGATTCCATGAACATTCGCAACATGGGGCGTATGACCGGGCATCCGGGAGGAAGCAAAATATATAAACTTCTTTCTTTCGCCGGAAGTGACAGGGACTGCAGAGATCCCTGGTACAGCGGCCGTTTTGACGAAACCTACCGGGATGTTGTGACAGGCTGCAGCGCCTTTTTGGATTTTGTAATGGAAAAAGAAGAACGATAGGAGATACCATCGTGGGAAAAACGAAAAATAAGATTGCTGTACTGGCTCTATTATTTTGCCTGTTTTTTACAGGATGTGACACCGGGGACCGATGGCCCATTGAACCCCCTGAGCTGGTAACGACAGAAGTCGGCCTGGAAACAGAATCACAGGCCAGCCAGATTCCAGGGAACATTGAAACAGAAATAACAGAGGAAGAAGCAGAAATACCGGCCGAGCCTCTGTCCCTTTCCGAAATCCCGGAATATGCCGGTTCTCCTTACGTGGAAATTCATAATAATACACCGGATTTTAATGAGAAAGATCTGACTACAGAACCCTTTGAAACCTACAGCGGGCTGGATACTCTAGGGCGCTGTGGTGTGGCTTTTGCCAATGTGTGCCAGAAACTGATGCCAACGGAAGAAAGGGGAGAAATCGGACAGGTTCGTCCCTCCGGCTGGCAGCTGGCGAAGTACGACAATGTAGATGGAAAATATTTGTACAACCGCTGTCATCTGATTGCGTATCAGTTGGCAGGAGAAAACGGAAATGTAGAAAATCTCATTACAGGAACAAGGTATTTAAATATTCAGGGCATGCTCCCCTTTGAGAACCAGGTGGCTGATTATGTAAAGGAAACGAACAATCATGTGCTGTACCGGGTGACACCGCTCTTTGAGGGAGACAATCTGGTGGCTTCCGGGGTGGAGATGGAAGCATTATCGGTGGAAGATGAGGGAAAAGGAATTTCCTTCCATGTGTTTTGCTATAATGTCCAACCGGGAATACGAATCGATTACGCCACTGGGGATAGTTGGCAGGAGAAAGGTGGCATTTCATCCCTTCGGGAAAATAACGATAACACCTACATCCTCAATACAAATACACGCAAATTCCATAACCCTTCCTGCAGCAGTGTAAAAGGAATGTCGGAACGAAATATGAAGGAATATACCGGAAACCATGAAAAACTGGTGGCGGAGGGCTATGAGCCCTGCCAGATTTGTAGTCCCTGAAAAAGGGATGCAAGATGTTGCAAAAAGTGGTAAGATACCGGATAGACAGATACAATCAGGGAATGCTTGGAGTTGTTTTGTGAAAAAAAGATTCCCGGATTATGCAGGTTATGAGAGAGGACTGGATGGAATGAATTACAAGTATAATACCACCAATGAACTGAATCATTTTGATTTCGCAGAAGCAGTCATCGGAGATATCCAGATGACAGACGGCATGTTTCGTGCAGTCATTGACAATGTCAAGATTCTTCCGGAAAACAACTGCAATCGCGACATAAGAACCATGCGTACCAACGAACTTATGTTGAAGCTGGATAACGCAGAGATTACGTGTCTGATTCTGGAGGGGTACCGGGAATATGATGCAGACGGAAATCTGAAAAACACCTATGCAGATGTGACGGTTCCGCCGGAGCAGTACAAGGAAAAAGAGGAAGTACTGATTGAGGGAACCATTTGTGAATTTAAGCTGGCAGATGGCCTATACTGCCTTGTTATCGATGGAACGGATGAGCGGACTTATACCCTTAAGGTGGCCGCCAGCGGGGACGAGGAGTCTTGGAACCGTTTCCTGGAGTTATAACATTCGGGAAAGACTGACATACAGAATATCTATTTTTGAAGTTGTACCACAGGAGACAATCCGGTTTACAAGGTTATTTTTCCAAAGTGAATTTCCGAAGAAAGATTTTACATTGCCGGATAATAAACATTGGAAACACAGGAGATAGTTAATGGAAATTCAAGCGGTTATTTTTGACATGGATGGAACCCTGATCGATACAGAAAAGTATTATCATATCTGCTGGATGGAAGCCATCCGCCACTTTGGGTATGAGGTAAACGATGAGCAGGCCTATGGACTTCGTTCTCTCGGACGGCCTTTTGTGAAGGAATATTTCCGGGAACTTTATGGGTCTGACTTTAGTTACGAGCAGGTACATGCATACCGGAAAAAGCTTATGGAGTCTATGGTGGCAGAAAAGGGTATCGATTTGAAACCCGGTGCGAAGGAACTGCTAAGCGATCTGAAGGATAAGGGAATTATCACAGCGATTGCCACGGCCACAGACCTTGAGCGCACGGAGAAATACCTAAAACAGCTTGGTCTTTACGAGTATTTTGAGAAAATAATCTCTGCTCGTATGGTGGAAATGGGAAAGCCGGCGCCGGATGTATATCAATACGCTTGCAGCCAGCTGGGGCTGAACCCTTCCCAGTGCATGGCGGTGGAGGATTCCCCAAACGGTGTTACCAGTGCTTATCGTGCCGGATGCAAGGTGGTCATGGTGCCGGATCAGACCCAGCCGGAGGCGGAACTGCTTCCGATGCTGTATGCAAAAATCGATTCGTTAATAGAACTAAAGGAGTATATTTAGAGAAAAACATAGTTTTTTCTTGCAAAAAATGCGAATCTGTGATAAAACAGACATAGTTAAAAGCGATGAAGGAGACTCTGGCAATCAGAGACCGACAGGAATACAGCGTCACCGACTGAGAGCGCTGTTCGGAGGAGATTGTTACTTTTATTAATATTTTATTGATAAGGCAATAAGGAATCCTCCCGCAAGCGGGTCCCTCCTTGTTGCAGGGAGCACACGCATGAGAGTTCGCTGACGCGAAGCGTGTGCGTAGGTAATAAGGAATCCTCCCGCAAGCGGGTCCCTCCTTATTACAGGGAACACTCCGGAGCAGACGGGCTGAATGTGAGGCGGATGTCTTAGTAGGTTCGTACGTAAACGCACGTTACGCGTAAGAGAGGGGATATGAGTCCGGCTCATATTTCAATGCGGGTGGTACCGCGGATTTGATTGATCCGTCCCGGAATACGTTACAGTATTCCGGGACTTTTTATTTACAAGTATATAGTTATTCTGATGGATTCACGGTGTTTTTGTGTAAGAATTGTGCGGGAAGAATTCTTAAAGAATACTCTTGTAAAAAAGTCCCGGAATGATCAACTAGCTGAAACAGAAAAAGGAGTAAACCATGAGCAACATTTACAGAGACGTCACATTAAACCAGGTAAGCGAATCAGACATCGGAAAGACCATCCGTGTCGCAGGATGGGTGGAGAATATCCGTGATCACGGCGGTGTATCCTTCATCGATTTGAGGGATATGTATGCGGTGATGCAGATTGTAATCCGCGACAGCAAACTGTTAGAGGGTATCCACAAGGAGCAGGCCATTACTGTGCAGGGATCTATCGAAAAGAGAGATGAGGAAACCTACAATCCGAAGATTCCATCAGGAACCATTGAACTGGATGCCAAGGAAATTACCATTCTGGGAGAGGTTTATTCCCAGCTTCCTTTCGAGGTCATGACCAGCAAGAACGTACATGAGGATGTGCGTCTGAAGTATCGTTATCTGGATTTGAGAAACCAGAAGGTAAAGGATAATATTATTTTCCGTTCCAAGGTCATCGCATTCCTGCGGGAGAAGATGACAGAGATGGGATTTTTGGAGGTACAGACACCAATCCTCTGTGCATCCTCTCCGGAAGGTGCAAGAGACTATATCGTTCCTTCCAGAAAGTTTAAGGGAAAATTCTACGCACTGCCGCAGGCACCGCAGCAGTACAAGCAGCTTTTGATGGTATCCGGCTTTGATAAATATTTCCAGATCGCTCCCTGCTTCCGGGATGAGGATGCAAGAGCAGACCGTTCACCGGGAGAGTTCTATCAGCTGGATTTCGAGATGAGCTTTGCTACCCAGGAGGATGTCTTCAAGGTTGGAGAAGAAGTTCTGACTGCTGTATTTGAGAAGTTTGCACCGGAAGGGGCTCAGATCACCAAGGCACCATATCCGATTATCAGCTACAAGCAGGCAATGCTGGAGTTCGGTACGGACAAGCCGGATCTTCGCAACCCTCTCCGCATCATTGATGTGACAGACTTTTTCCAGAAATGTACCTTTAAGGCCTTTATCGGGAAGACGGTTCGTGCGGTTCGCGTACACGCTAAGATGTCCAAAGGGTTCCATGAGAAACTGTTGAAATTCGCTACAGGATTGGGCATGGGCGGTCTTGGATATCTGGAAGTGCTGGAGGATGGCACTTACAAGGGACCGATTGACAAGTTTATTCCGGAGGAGATGAAAGAGGAGTTCCGTACCCTGGCAGGACTGGAGATTGGTGATACCATTTTCTTCATGGCTGACAAGGAGGAGCGTGCCGCTTACTATGCAGGAATGATCCGCACCGAGCTGGGCGAGAAGCTGGATTTCATTGAGAAAAATGCTTATCGTTTCTGCTATATCAACGATTTCCCGATGTTTGAGAAGGATCCGGAGACCAAGAAGATCGGATTTACCCACAATCCGTTCTCTATGCCACAGGGAGGTCTGGAGGCACTGGAAACCATGAATCCTCTGGACATTCTGGCTTACCAGTACGATATTGTCTGCAATGGTGTGGAGCTTTCTTCCGGAGCTGTTCGTAACCATGATATGAAGATCATGGAGAAGGCTTTTGAGATTGCAGGCTATGACAAAGAAGTATTAAAGAATAAATTCGGAGCTCTCTACACCGCATTCCAGTACGGAGCACCGCCACATGCCGGCATGGCACCGGGGGTAGACCGTATGATCATGCTGCTTCGCAATGAGGAGAATATCCGCGAGGTCATCGCATTCCCAATGAACGGAAATGCCCAGGATCTCATGTGCGGCGCACCTAACGAGGTCACCGAGCAGCAGCTTCGTGAGACTCATATCAAGGTGAGAGACTAAGATTTTTTTCGGGAGAGGAGACCATTATGGCAAATGTAATTTCCGATGAAACCATGGAATATGTAGGCATTCTTGCCAAGCTGGAGCTGTCTGAGGAGGAAAAAGAGGCAGCGAAAAAAGATATGGAAAGTATGCTGGATTATATTGACAAATTAAATGAGCTGGACACCTCCAATGTAGAGCCCCTGTCCCACGTTTTTCCGGTGAAAAATGTGTTCCGGGAGGACGTTGTGGAGAACGGAGACGGCGGTGAGGAGACCCTTGCCAATGCGCCGGAGCGCAGAGACAGGGCATTCGTGGTTCCCAAGACTGTTGAAGCTTAACATGTGATACATCAAAGATGTACCACAGATAAAGTGATACATCAAAGATGTACCACAGAGATGGATTCACTTGCCGGAGTCAAATTTGGCGTGGATCGATTTCCAAGAAAGGAGGAAAAGGGATTTGAATTTATTATCACTCACAGCCGTTGAGCTGGGAAAGAAAATAAAAGCCCACGAAGTAACAGTGGAAGAAGCCACACGGGCTGCTTTGGATGCAATCCATCAAAAAGAAGAAAAAATTAACTCCTTTGTGACCGTAGATGAAGAGGGCGCTCTTGCCCGGGCGAAGGAAGTTCAGAAGGGGATTGATGACGGTACATTTACCGGTCCTTTAGCAGGTGTACCGGTTGCCATCAAGGATAATATGTGTACCAAGGGACTGCTGACTACCTGCAGCTCCAAAATCTTATATAATTTTGTACCCACCTACACCGCAGAGGCTGTGGTTAATCTGGAAAAGGCGGGAGCAGTTATTATCGGAAAAACCAACATGGATGAGTTTGCTATGGGAAGTACCACAGAGACTTCTGCCTTTGGCGTAACGAAGAATCCATGGAACACCGAGCACGTTCCGGGCGGTTCCTCTGGCGGAAGCTGTGCAGCAGTTGCCGCAGAGGAATGCTTTTACGCTCTGGGATCAGATACCGGCGGATCCATCCGTCAACCCAGCTCCTTCTGTGGCGTGACCGGTATCAAGCCAACTTATGGTACCGTTTCCCGTTACGGGCTCATCGCCTACGGTTCTTCTCTGGATCAGATCGGACCGGTGGCAAAGGATGTAACCGACTGTGCAACGATTTTAGAGACCATTACCTCTTATGATAAAAAGGATTCCACTTCCGTGCAGCGGGAGGATACGGATTTTACTTCAGCTCTCGTGGATGATGTGAAGGGTATGAAGATCGGTATTCCGAGAGATTATCTGGGAGATGGGCTGGATCCTGAGGTGAAATCTGCCATTCTTGCAGCGGCAAAGAAGCTGGAGGAAAAAGGCGCCATTGTGGAAGAATTTGATTTAAGCCTTGTGGAGTATGCCATTCCTGCCTACTATGTCATTGCGGCAGCAGAGGCCAGCTCCAACCTGGCAAGATTTGATGGTGTGAAATATGGCTATCGTACCGAGGAGTACGAGGGTCTTCACAATATGTACAAGAAATCCCGTTCCGAGGGCTTCGGACCAGAGGTAAAACGCCGTATTATGCTGGGCTCCTTTGTACTCAGCTCCGGTTATTACGATGCCTATTATCTGAAAGCACTTCGTACCAAGGCGTTGATCAAGCAGGCCTTTGACAAGGCGTTTGCCAAATATGACGTGATCCTCGGACCTGCAGCACCTACCACAGCACCGAAGCTGGGAGAGTCCTTAAGTGATCCGCTGAAGATGTATCTGGGAGATGTCTATACGGTTTCTGTCAATCTGGCAGGTCTTCCGGGAATTACGGTTCCCTGCGGTCTGGACCGTAAGGGACTGCCCATCGGTCTGCAGATCATCGGCGACTGCTTCAAGGAGAAGAATATTATCCGTGCAGCCTACAGCTTTGAACAGACAAGAGAATATAAACACAGCCCAGAGGCAGAGGCGTAGGAAAGGAGAGGTCAGAACATGTCAAAGGAATATGAAACCGTCATCGGACTTGAGGTCCATGTAGAATTAGCAACAAAAACCAAGATTTTCTGTGCCTGTTCCACCGCTTTCGGAAGCGCGCCCAACACCCACACCTGTCCGGTTTGTACCGGTATGCCGGGATCCCTTCCGGTACTGAATAAACAGGTGGTGGAATATGCTATGGCAGTAGGCGTTGCCACCAACTGTCAGATCAACCAGTACTGTAAATTCGACCGGAAAAATTATTTTTATCCGGATAACCCACAGAACTATCAGATTTCCCAGCTGTATCTTCCTATCTGCCACGACGGCGGTGTGGAGATCGAGACGGCGGCAGGAAAGAAAACCGTCGGTATCCATGAGATCCATATGGAGGAGGATGCCGGAAAGCTGGTACACGATGACTGGGAAGATGTTTCCCTGGTGGATTACAACCGTTCCGGTGTGCCACTGATCGAGATCGTGTCGGAGCCGGATATGCGCTCTGCCGATGAAGTGATCGCTTATCTGGAGAAGCTTCGCATGATCATTCAGTATCTGGGCGCCAGCGACTGCAAGATGCAGGAGGGCTCCATGCGTGCGGATGTAAACCTGTCTGTCCGTGAAAAGGGAGCAGAGCAGTTTGGAACCCGTACCGAGATGAAGAATATCGGATCCTTCAAGGCTATTGCAAGAGCTATCGAGGCAGAGACCGCCAGACAGATCGATTTGATCGAGTCTGGGGAAAAGGTTGTGCAGGAGACCCGCCGCTGGAACGATGAGCAGGGTTATTCCTATGCTATGCGTTCCAAGGAGGATGCCCAGGATTACCGTTATTTCCCGGAACCGGATCTGGTTCCCATTGTCATCAGCGATGAGTGGCTGCAACAGATTAAGGACAGCCAGCCGGAACTTCGGGATGAGAAGCTGGCAAGGTACGAAGCAGAATTTGGACTTCCTGAATATGATGCCCAGATTCTGACCTCCGAGAAGAGACTGGCAGATATTTTTGAGGCTGCTACAAAGCTCTGCGGAAAGCCGAAGAAGGTTTCCAACTGGCTCATGGGTGAAACCATGCGTCTTTTGAAAGAACATAACATGGATGCAGTAGATCTGAAATTCTCACCTGCCAATCTGGCAAAGCTCATTGAGATGACGGAGGCTGGAACCATCAACGGATCTGTGGCTAAGGAAGTATTTGAACAGATCTTTGCGTCGGATGTGGATCCGGAAAAGTATGTGGAGGAGCATGGCCTTAAGAGTGACAATGATGAGGACGCTCTTCGCGCTACCATCGAGCAGATTGTGAAGGACAATCCGCAGTCGGTGGAGGATTACCATAATGGTAAGGAGAAGGCCATCGGATTTTTGGTGGGACAGACCATGAAAGCTACAAAGGGTAAGGCGAATCCGGGAATTGTCAATAAAATATTAAAAGAGATTTTATAACAAATAATTCTAAAAGAAGTGTGAAATCAAGGTTTTCGGCTTGTCTTTAGGGTACCGGTGTCGTATAATTGTGATATACAGAGCCATCTTTTGCCTTGTGGCAGTAAGATGGTTCTGTATCAATGAATAAAGGAGTACATAACAATGTCTGAGAACCAGAATAATGAGGAAGAGGCTAAGTCCAAGGAGTACGAGGACATTTGCTATATCTGCAGAAGACCGGAGTCCGTTGCCGGCCCGATGATCCATATTCAGGGGGATATCTGCATATGCAATGACTGTATGCAGAAGACCTTAGATGCCATGAGTTCCAGCGGATTGAACATGAATGATATGATGAACATGAATATGGGTAAGATGCCCAATATCAGTCTGATCAATCTTGCAGATTTTCCGGGGGGAATCCCTAAAACCCAGAAGATAAAAAAGAAAAAACCGAAAGAAAAGAGGGAGACACCGGTTCTGGATATCCATTCCATTCCGGCGCCTCATAAGATTAAAGCCAGTCTGGATGATTATGTAGTAGGTCAGGAGCAGGCAAAGAAAATCATGTCTGTAGCGGTGTATAACCATTATAAGCGGGTAATGAGCGATGACAAGGATGGGGTCGAGATTGAGAAATCCAATATGCTGATGATCGGTCCCACGGGATCCGGTAAGACCTATCTGGTTAAGACTCTGGCAAGGCTTCTGGATGTGCCGCTTGCCATTACGGATGCTACCTCCCTGACGGAGGCCGGTTATATTGGTGATGATATCGAGAGTGTAGTCAGCAAGCTGCTTGCCGCCGCGGATAATGATGTGGAGCGGGCAGAGCATGGCATCATTTTTATTGATGAGATTGACAAGATTGCCAAGAAGCGCAATGCCAACCAGAGAGATGTGAGTGGCGAGTCCGTGCAGCAGGGAATGCTAAAGCTTCTGGAGGGAGCCGAGGTGGAGGTGCCGGTGGGCGCCAGCAGCAAGAATGCCATGGTTCCCATGACAACGATTGACACCAAAAATATTCTGTTCATCTGTGGGGGTGCCTTCCCGGAGCTGGAGGAGATCATCAAGGAGCGCCTGAACAAGGAGGCCTCCATCGGATTTAAGGCAGATCTGAAAGATAAATACGACAATGAAGAAAATTTGCTCTGTCAGGTGACGGTGGAGGATGTGAGAAAGTTCGGTATGATTCCGGAATTTTTGGGACGCCTTCCGATTCTGTTCTCCCTGGAGGCACTGACGGAGGATATGCTGGTGAAAATTCTAAAAGAGCCGAAGAATGCGATTGTAAAGCAATACCGGAAGCTTCTGGCAATGGATGAGGTGGATCTTGTTTTCGAGGAGGGAGCCCTTCACGCCATTGCGAAGAAGGCAAAGGAAAAGAAGGTAGGCGCCAGAGCGCTTCGTGCCATCATTGAAGAATTTATGCTGGACACTATGTATGAGATTCCGAAAGATGACAATATTGGCAGAGTGATCATTACAGAGGATTATGTGGAAAAAAAGGGCGGCCCGGTAATCGAGATGCGGGGTGTTGCCGCCATTGGACAGTCCTCTGCCGGTGTTTGATAAAGGAGGGGGAGTATGAAAATAATTCACTGTGCAGATCTGCACCTGGATTCCAGAATGACATCCAATCTGGACAAGGCTCAGGCGGTGGAACGGAGAAAGGAGCTGCTGAGAACCTTTACCCGTATGGTGGAGTATGCCAGGAAAAATGATGTGCGGGCGATCCTGATCGCCGGAGATCTTTTTGATACACGCAACGTATCGGCCCTTGCGCGAAATACGGTGAACGATCTGATCTGTACCAATCCTCAGATTGATTTCCTTTATCTGAAGGGGAATCATGACAGCGATAATTTCCTCTCAAAGCTGGAGGAAATTCCATCGAACCTGCTTTTTTTCGAGGAGGAATGGACCTCTTACCGCTATGGAAATGTGGTAGTTTCCGGTCTTGAACTGTCAGAAAGAAACGGGGCGGTGGTCAGCAATTCCCTCGTTTTGAATCAGGAGGATATCAATATTGTTACCCTTCACGGACAGACGGATGAGTACCGTAGCGCAGATCAGGTGGAGCGGATTGGATTAAACGAACTTCGCAATCACAATATTGACTACCTTGCCCTGGGACATATCCACAGCTTTGTACAGGGCGTGCTGGACAACAGGGGAATCTTCTGTTACCCGGGCTGTCTGGAGGGACGTGGCTTTGATGAGTGCGGCAAAAAGGGCTTTGTGCTTCTGAATATCGATGAACAGACAAGATCTGTGAAAACAGACTTTGTTCCCATTGCTTCCAGGACCTTATATACGCTTCCCGTGGATGTATCCGGGGTACAGACAACCCAGGAGGCGGCGGTTCGTATGGAACAGGCGGTGGATAAAGCGGCTTATGCTTCCGGCAGCATGGTGAAATTTGTTCTAAAGGGAGAAGTTGGCGTGGACACAGAGATTAACTGTGACTATCTGCAGGATCTGTTTACGGATTATTTCTACTTTGAGAAAGTGGAGGATCAGACGCGTCTTCGGGTGGAATACAGCGAGTATGAGAAGGATGCTTCCCTGAAGGGGGAATTTATCCGTATGGTGCTTGG
This sequence comes from uncultured Lachnospiraceae bacterium, assembly GCA_900316805.1. Taxonomy (GTDB): domain Bacteria; phylum Bacillota; class Clostridia; order Lachnospirales; family Lachnospiraceae; genus Roseburia. The sequence continues at coordinate 49,508 of ONEJ01000059.1, read as the reverse complement.
CTCAGATTTATCGGAGGGACAGAAGACACAGGTGATTCGGTGCGGCATTGACGCATTATCCGGGGAGGAGATATAGCTTATGAAACTGATTTCCTGTCATATTGAAAATTTCGGAAAGCTTTCCGATGTGACAATTGATTTTACAGAAGGCTTCAACCTTTTCCATGAGCCGAACGCCTGGGGCAAGAGTACGCTGGCTGCTTTCTTACGGGTCATGTTCTATGGATTTGATTCCAAGAAAGAGTCGGGGGCTTTTGATAAGGAGCGTGTGGTATACCGTCCGTGGCAGGGGGGAACCTATGGTGGAACATTGGATTTTTCCTATCAGGATCGAACCTATCGCATCAACAGAACCTTTGGGCGGACAGAGAAGACGGATTCCTTTCACCTGTATGACTTAAGCACCAATCTGGAGTCCCATGATTTTTCTTCGGACATCGGGGTGGAGATTTTTGGTCTGGACAGTACCTCTTTTAAAAGGAGTGCCTTCATCGCCCAGAACGACTGTGAGTGCGGATCCACAGACGCCATTAATGCAAAGCTTGGCAATCTGGTGGAGAATACCAATGACATCAACAATTTTGAGACGGCCCAGAAACGGATCCATGACCGGATGAACAAACTGTCACCGGATCGGGCCACCGGTTCTATCCGAAAGAGAAAGAATACAATCACGCTCTTGACGGAGGAGCTGCGCAGCTATGATGCAGCAGAGACTGCGGCGAAGGAGCTCTCGGAGAAGCTTTCCGAAAAGCAAAAGCAGCGGACGGAGCTTATGGGGATCCGCAGTCAGTATGCCAAGGCCCTTCAGCTTGCCAGTGAGGAGAGCCGCAGGGAAAGTTTAAAGAACACCTACGAGACCTTGTGTCAGGAGGAAGAGCAGAAGCAGAAGAAGCTGGCATCTTACCAGAGGATGTTCCCCGGGCGAGTGCCCAGGGATCAGGAATTCGTGGAAAAGAACCAGCAGATACAGATGCTGGGAGTCCTTAAGACAACGATTCACAATCTTGGCCTGACGGATGAGGAACAGACCCAGTATAACCGGCTTTCCGGTATGTTCGCGGAGCGGACACCTTCGGAGAAGGAATTAGCGGATACGGAAAAGGAACTGGATCGTCTGGCGAAACTCAAGGAGGAAAAATCCCAGCTGGAAACCAAGATCTCTTATTTTGAAGCCATGGCTATTAAGCGCGATGAAAAAGAAGAGGCGGTTTCTGAGCGAAAGCCATTGCTGATTGCCGGAATCCTGCTTGTGGCAGCGGCTGTTATTGCCGGTATGCTTTTTAACCTGACTTCGCTGATTCCGAAAGCCTTTTTCCTTCCGGCTATGATCGGTGCAGTGGTGACAGCCGTCATCGGCGCGCTTTTGATTTATATGCGTAAGGCTATGATTGCAAAGGATGCCAAGGCCATAGAAGAGAAAAAGGAAAGGCAGCTGGAAGAAGAAAGGAAACTCCATGAGCCGGTGGAGGAAATCCAAAAAACCATGGATCAGGCGGCTTTGGAGATGAAACGCATTGAGGACAGAACCACCGCTTTTTTTGGACGTTATCATGTGGTTTGTGATGTGGCTTCTGCCCGGACAAGGCTCTATGAGCTTAAGGGACAGCTGCAGGATTATGAGCGCCTGAAGGCAAGAGAACTCCGGTGTCAGGCGGCAAAGGAAGAGTTTGACCGTACCCAGGAGGAACTGGTTTCCTTCGGACGGGAGACGGAGATGGTGCTTGGCGAGGATATTACCGGCGGCATTGGAAGAATGCAGCTGAAGGCCGCAGAATACCGTATCGCCCAGAAGGATTATGACGCCGCATTAGAGAAAAAGAAGCTGTTTGAGCGGGAAAATGATATCGCACAGTTTGAAATCAAAAACCAGTGTCCTTATCCGCTGGATGAATTAAACCGGATGATCCAGGATGTGGACGAGCGGATCGAGGAAGTACGGGACGGCATTGAGCAGTACCGGCACCAGCTGGAGGATCTGCAGGAGCAGCTGGATGTAAGAGATGAAAAACAGCAGCAGCTTTCCATCTGTATGGAACAACAGAGAATTGAGACGGAAAAATTTGAAATCTTAGGCATGACGCAGGATTTCCTGCAAAATGCCAAGGAGCAGTTCAGTGCCCGTTATCTTGGGCCTATTGAAAATGGTTTCGGAAAATATTACCAGCTGTTGACCGGGGATATGGAAAGTGATTACATGGTCAATGCCAATATTGATGTCCAGGTAAAGGAGCAGGGGGAAATGCGTGACAGCAAGTGGCTTTCCGCAGGATACCAGGATCTTCTGGGAATCTGTATGCGTCTGGCTCTGGTGGATGCCATGTATCCGGATGAAAAACCGTTTCTGGTGTTGGATGATCCTTTTGTCAATCTGGATGAGGAAAAAGTGGATCACGGACGGGAACTGTTACATAAAATTGCACAGGAGTATCAGGTTCTGTATTTTACCTGCCATGACAGCAGAAGCCTTCGGAAGGACAAATAGTCATATTCCGGAAAAGAAATCATAGACTGTTACAGAAGGAAATAAGGGGCTTGTGTATGACCTGTGATGAAATCATCAAATCCGATGACACCTATGATGTGATTATCCCAAGGGAGTATTTGGAGCGGGAGATTTTTGCACCCGACTGTGTGCAGCCAATCAGTGACTCCTATCAGATTTATTATTATAACAGGCAGCGGGGGGGACCCTTGAGTATCGAGGGCTATACCTACTCTGCAATTCCCAAATGCTTTGGTCTGTTAGATACGACAGCACTGGAAGAGAGCGGAATCATAAAGCTGCAGACACAAAGCACCCTGTCCCTTCGCGGACAGGGTGTTCTTGTTGGCTTCGTGGATACGGGAATCGCCTATGAAAATGCCTGCTTCCGCTACGGGGATGGGAGTACCAGGATCCGTGCCATTTGGGATCAGACAGGGGTGCCCGAAAATGAACAGATGCTTCCGGAGGGCTTTGCCTATGGGGTGGAATACACGAGAGAACAGATCAACAAGGCACTTCGGTCACAAAATCCGGGAGAACTGGTTCCCCAGAGAGATGAACAGGGGCATGGAACAGCTTTGGCCAGTATAGCCTGTGGGAGCGAGGATCCTGCGGCCAATTTTACAGGAGGTGCACCCCTTGCGGATATTCTGGTGGTGAAGCTGAAGCCGGCGAAGCCGTATCTGAAGGAATTTTTCTATATACCTGAGGATAAACTGGTTTTTCAGGAAAATGACATTATGGCGGCGGTAGCCTATCTGGAGAAAAAGGCAGAGGAATATGGTCAGCCTCTGGTCATATGTCTGGGGCTTGGAACCAACAACGGAAGCCGCTCCGGAGCCAGTGTACTGTCAGAGTATCTGAATTACATTGGTGGGTTGTGGCGTCGGTGCATTGTGACGGCAACGGGTAATGAGGCAGCAGCCCGCCATCATTTTTATGGAATCAGCAATGGAAGATCGGACAATGTAACGGAGAGCCCTGTCACGGTAGAAATCAATGTGGAGGAAAACATGAGAGGTTTTTATCTGGAACTGTGGGCCAGCGCACCGGAATTGTTTCTGGTGTCCGTCCGGTCTCCGGGTGGAACCCTTATGCCCGGAATTCCAACAAGATCCGGCGGGCATCAGGTACATGATTTTGTTCTGGAGAATACCAGTGTGGAAATTGACTACCGGACGGTAGGAAGAACCAGAGGAGACCAGCTGGTTTTTGTCAGATTTGACCGTGCAGCCAGAGGCGTCTGGACACTGTATGTCTACCCGGATACAACCATAACCGGGAGATTTCATATCTGGCTTCCCATGCAGGGGATGCTGGAGAAGGATGTGATTTTCCTGCGGCCGGATCCGGATACGACATTGACGATTCCATCCACCGCCGCAATTCCCATTTCGGTGGGGGGCTACCAGAGTACAGATGGAAGTCTGTACTTAAACTCCGGAAGAGGATTTACGGTGTCCGGTTCTGTGAAACCGGATTTTAATGCGCCTGCCGTCAGCGTTGCGGCAATCGGAATCCGGGGAAATCCCACCACCATAACAGGCACCAGCGCGGCAGCTGCCATTACGGCAGGAGCCTGTGCCCAGCTTCTGGAGTGGGGGGATGTAAGGCGGAATGATATTGCTCTCAATTCTGTCGAGATCGGGAATATTCTGATCCGGGGCTGCAGGTGTCAGATGGGGAGGGAATACCCCAATCCCTCCTGGGGATATGGAGCGCTGGATGTCTATCAGGCGCTGCAGCAGATCTATGTGGCAGGGTTCTGAATATCTATCAATGGTAAATAAAATGCAAAAAAGGGGTTCAGAATTGAGGCAGACCGGCCGATGTAATAATTGAAGGGAACTCTGCGTCGGAGACGCGGAAAATGATTAAGGATCAGGGAGGACAAAATATGAGTGCAATTGGACAGGTGGATTCCAAAGTAACCGGGAATTACAACACCGCAGGGACGGCGAAGACAGACAAAACCAGTACCCAGAATTATGGAAACACCATCGGACAGCCACAGCTTTCCGAGAAGGCTTCCAAGTATTACGAGGAGCTGAAAAAGAAATACTCCGACATGGATTTTGTTCTGGTCAGCAACGATGAGGTGGATGGCGCAGAGCAGAAGGCAGCGAAATACGCCAATTCCGACCGAACACTGGTGCTGATCGATGCGGGCAAGATCGAGAAGATGGCAGAGGATGAGGAATACCGCAAGAAGTATGAGGATATCATTGGAAACGCCGGCAGCCAGCTGAGCCAGATGAAGGACACCCTGGGCAGTCTGGTGGGAAATGTGAAAACCTATGGTATCAAGGTGGATGATAACGGCAATACCTCCTTCTTTGCGGTGGTAGATAAATCTCTTTCTGCACAGAAGGAACGGATCGAAAAGCAGGCAAAGCAGAAAACTGCAGACCGTAAGGAGAATCAGGCGAAGGCCGCTAAGGAGAGGCTGGAGAAAGCCGGGGAGGAAAGAAAAACGGGCGTTACCGGTGGCAATAAGGCGGAAGCCTCGGATCGCAGTAACGTGGAAACCATCAGTGCATCCTCGGTGGAGGAACTTGCGAAGAAACTGCAGGACCGTTATTATGAGGGGCTGAGTGACCTTGTAAGAACGGAACAGGAACAGAAGATGGGAACACAGATTGATTTCAAATTATAAAATTGTGGACAGAAAGATATCGGGGGCAGCAGCGGCTGCCCCCGTTTTTTGCAGAGGCCAAATGTTAAAGTTTTATGAAATCCTTTTTTTGCGGCGCAATTTACGTTATAATTGTCTTATGACTAGAGAAAGATAAAAAGAAAAGAATGGAGTGTTGTGAATGGCAGAGAGAAAATATTTATCAGACTATGCGGCAGAGAAAAAGAACTTGTGTGTGGAAAACGATACCATTTCAGACAATCTGTTTCAGGAATACGGAGTCAACAGGGGACTTCGTGATGTAAACGGCAAAGGCGTTCTGACAGGACTTACCAAAATATCCAAGATCGTATCCTTTCGGGAGGATGAATCCGGTAAAACTGTTCCCTGTGACGGAGAACTGTGGTACCGGGGATATAATGTGAAAACTCTCATTGGCTCCAGCAAGGAGGGAGAGTTTGGTTTTGAGAAGGCAGCGTATCTTCTATTGTTCGGACAGCTGCCCACGGAAAGTGAGCAGAAGAAATTTACCAAAATATTGGGTGAAAGCAGAACACTTCCCACGAATTTTACCAGAGATGTCATTATGAAAGCGCCATCCAGGGATATCATGAATTCCATGACGAGAAGTATCCTGACCCTTGCGGCCTATGATGACCGCACCTCAGATGGTTCCATTGAAAACAATATCCGCCAGTGTATGCAGCTGATCGCGAATTTCCCGATGCTGGCAGTATACGGATATCATGCCTACAACCATTATGAGAATGATTCCAGTATGTACATTCACCGGCCTGATCCGACGCTGTCCACCGCAGAGAATTTCCTTCGGATGCTGCGCCCGGACAACAAGTATACGAAGCTGGAGGCCCAGGTGCTGGATGTGGCTCTGATGCTTCATATGGAGCACGGCGGCGGAAATAACAGTACCTTTACCACAAGAGTCGTGACCTCTGCCGGGACGGATACTTACTCTGCCATCGCGGCAGCCATGTCCTCCCTGAAGGGACCGAAGCATGGCGGAGCCAACATTAAGGTGATGGAGATGATGAACGATATCCGCACTCATGTGAAGGATTGGGAAGACCGGGATGAGGTACGGGCGTATCTGTCTAAGATGCTGGCGGGAGAAGTTTTCGACCATAAGGGACTTATTTATGGAATGGGACATGCCGTTTATTCCCTTTCCGATCCGAGAGAGCGTGTCTTTAAAGGATACGTGGAGCATCTGGCAGTGGCCAAGGAGCGTCAGAAGGATATGGCTCTTTACAACATGATCGAAGAACTGGCTCCGGAGCTGATCGGCGAGAAACGCCATATTTTCAAGGGTGTCAGCCCGAATGTGGACTTTTACAGCGGCTTTGTTTATGAAATGCTGGATATTCCTATGGAATTATATACACCGCTCTTTGCCATCGCCAGAATCGTTGGCTGGTCGGCACATCGTCTGGAGGAATTGGTGGGCATGAACAAGATCATCCGTCCGGCTTACAAGAGCGTCATGGAGGAGAAAGAATAATTGCATTTTTAGTACCTTTGTGCTAGTATGAAAAGAGAAAATTCATGTAACGGAGGGTGCGGTATGGAGACAAATGATAAAAATTACCGGTATGCTGACAGGGCGCAGCAGATTATTTAGGCCAATGAGGTGCTTGTTAAGGTATATGTGATTTTTTACGGCATTGTGATTCTTCTGGTATGGATGGCGAAGCTTCGGGGAATTCAGACTACCGCTTTTGCGGCTCTGGTGACGGGAATGGTGCTGGCCGCTGAAATACCGCTTTTAATCGGAAGGCGCAGGAAACCGGCTTCCAACCTGCTCAGATACATTGCAGCCCTGGGATTGTTTATTATCGCTGGCTGCATGAGCTATGGTTTTGGACAGGATTCTATCCGTTTTCTGGGGGCATTACCCCTTATCGTATGTGTTGTGTTTTTTGAACGGAAGTATGCCTGGATGTCCGGTGCGGGCTACGCGCTGGTAATGGTAGTGACCATGGCAATTCGGTTCGGTACCGGGCATGCCGGGGGATACGAGATTGTGGATTCTGTGGTGGCGCTGGTGATACTGATGATTATGCTGGTACTGATCTGCAACACTTACAGGGATTGCCTATCAGTTTAACGAAGATACCTTAGGCAGTCAGCAGCAGGAGCAGAGGAAACAGAAAGCCATGCTGGATGATGTGATCGCAGTTGCCGGTGAAATTCGTCAGGGTACGGAAAATGCCATGGGAATTGTCAGCAGCCTGAACAGTTCCACGGAGATCGTCAATGGAGCTATGCGTGATATTTCTTCCAGCACGCAAAATACGGCGGAAAATATTCAGGCCCAGACAATGATGACTCAGAATATTCAGAATTCTACTGAGCAGACGATTTCTTTTTCACAGAATATGGTCAATGTGGCTAAGCAGTCCGGGGAACTGAACCGCCAGAGCCTTGCAATCATGAACAGTCTGAAAAATCAGTCGAAGGTCATTGCAGATACTAACACGGGTGTTGAGGCATCCATGAAGGCATTACAGGAGAGAACCACTGCCGTGAAGAGTATCGCCGATACGATCTTTTCGATTTCCAGCCAGACCAATCTGCTGGCATTAAATGCGTCCATTGAGAGTGCGAGAGCAGGAGAGGCCGGCAGAGGCTTTGCGGTAGTTGCCGATGAGATCCGGGATCTTGCAGAGAAGACCAGAAGCGAAACGGAAAACATTGCCTCCATTCTTGGGGAACTTTCCGAAAATGCAAACAATGCAGCAGATGCTGTTCACTCCTCCATTGATGCGGTCAATGCGCAGGATTCTATGATTGGGCAGGCTTCCGAGAGTTTTGCAATCATGAATGACAATGTGAACAGCCTGATTTCTGAGATTGAGAATATCAACAGTATGCTGGGAAGCCTTTCGGATTCCAACAACCAGATCGTTGATCATATAAGCAATCTGTCAGCAACGACAGAGGAGGTTACCGCATCCAGTGCACAGGCAGCGGATCTTTCCGTGGAGAATCTGGATAATGCAGAGCATGCAAAGAAGCAGTTAGACAGTGTTCTTTCTGTTTCCCATAAGCTGGATAAATATATCGGGTCATGATGACCTGAAAGGTGACGCCCCGGATTCTGGGGCGTTATCTGTTTGCCTGAAGGATGTCATAACCTAATTTTGAAATAATCAAATCGAAAAAGAGAGGATGAGAATGAAAATGGACTTTCAAATGAAAGAGGGCGGCGTATGTGCCCCCAGGGGATTTTCAGCAAACGGTGTCAACTGTGGGTTGAACAAGGACAAGAATAAGAATGATCTGGGTATGATCTGCTCTGAGGCGGTATGTAAGACTGCGGCAGTCTATACCACCAATAAGGTTAAGGGCGCACCGATTCTGGTGACGAAGGCTCATCTGGCAGCAACGGGAGGACTCTCCCGGGCAGTGATTGTCAACAGCAAGAATGCAAATACCTGCAATGCAGATGGGGAGGAAAAGGCACAGCAGATGTGCGAGCTGGCAGCAGATGTGCTGGGTATTCGGCCAGAGGAGGTCATCGTGGCTTCTACCGGTGTCATCGGACAGAAACTTCCCATCGAGCCCATTGCAAGCCATGTGGAGGAACTGGCAGCAGGACTTTCCAAGGAGAATCACGGGAAAGCTGCCAACGCCATCATGACAACGGATACGGTTCCCAAAGAGACCGCAGTTTCCTTTACCCTTGGGGGGAAGGAATGCACCATTGGCGGCATGGCCAAGGGCAGTGGCATGATTCATCCCAATATGGCAACAACCCTGAATTTTGTCACTACAGATGTGGCGATTTCTGCAGAACTGATCCAGAAGGCTCTGTCTGAGATTGTGAAAGTTACCTACAACTGTCTGAGTATTGATGGGGATACCTCCACCAACGATATGGTCAGCATCATGGCCAACGGGCTGGCAGGGAACCAGGAGATTACCACAGAGAATGAGGACTACGAAATTTTTAAGAAGGCACTGTATCAGGTGCTGATGACCATGACCAAGATGCTGGCCAAGGACGGTGAGGGCGCCACCAAGATGATCGAGTGTACCTGCGCAGGGGCACCGGATCAGGATACCGCCATTATTGTAGCCAAGAGTGTGATCCGTTCGCCACTGACTAAGTGTGCTATGTTCGGGGAAGATGCCAACTGGGGACGGATTTTGTGCGCCATCGGATATGCCGAGGCAGAATTCGCCATTGACCGGGTGGCAGTGGATATCGCTTCGGAGCATGGATGTATTGCTGTATGCCGCAACGGTGCGGGTGTGGATTTTTCTGAGGATGAGGCCAAGAAGGTGCTGGAGGCTGACGAGATTTACATCAACATTGATCTTCATCAGGGAGAGGTGCAGGCCAAGGCCTGGGGCTGCGACCTGACTTACGATTACGTGAAGATCAATGGAGATTATCGTACCTGATGGACAGGTACACAGGGAAGAAGCAGGAGGGATGGTATGAGTAAGAAAATCGGTTTTATCGGCTGTGGAAATATGGGAACTGCCATGATGGCAGGGATTCTGGATTCCGGGAAATGTGAGCCGCAGGACATGATGATTTCCTGCCGGACGAAGGAATCTCTGGAGAAGAAAAAGGAAACATACGGCGTGCAGACTACCATGGATAACAGTGCGGTTGCAGCCTTTGCAGATATTCTGTTTGTGGCGGTGAAGCCACAGTTTTATGAGGAAGTGTTGCGGGAAATCAAAGGTTCCCTGAAGGAGGATGAGATTCTTGTATCCATTGCACCGGGGAAGACCTTGATGTGGTTTTCAGAGCTTCTGGGAGAAAAACAGAAGGTGATCCGCACCATGCCAAACACTCCCTGCATGGTGGGGGCCGGCATGATGGGAATGTGCGCCGGCAGCCAGGTAAGTGATGCGGATATGGAAGAAATCCGTGGGCTCTGCAGCGGTTTTTCCGAGACGGAGGTGGTTCCGGAGCATTTGATGGATGTGGTGACAGCGGTCAGCGGAAGTTCTCCGGCTTATGTGTTCATGTTCATTGAGGCTATGGCGGATGCGGCAGTTGCCGGAGGAATGCCAAGAGCCCAGGCCTACAAGTTTGCCTCTCAGGCAGTGTTAGGAAGCGCCAAGATGATGTTGGAAACCGGGAAGCATCCGGGAGAACTGAAGGATATGGTTTGTTCCCCGGCAGGCACGACGATTCAGGCTGTGCGGGTACTGGAGGAAAAGGGCATGCGAAGCAGTGTCATAGAAGCCATGATGAAGTGCCTGGATATCTCCAGAAATATGTAAGTAACTAAAGCTTCCCACATGGATTTCCCAGCGGTCCCCACTGGGGAATCCATGTGGGAAGTTTGAATAAGTAAATATAGAATTGCGTAAGCTGCATTGTGGCAGCGCGCAGATAAGGGAGTAGAAAATGAATCTTGCGGAATTAAAGGCAGGACAGAAGGCAGTCCTGACGGAAATAGGAGGAGAGGGTGTCTTGCGGAAGCACTTTCTGGATATGGGGTTAATTCCGGGAACTGAAATTACATATGTGAAGGCAGCACCCATGGGGGATCCGGTGGAATATCTGGTGTGGGGGTATGAACTGACCCTTCGGTTATCGGAGGCAGAACAGATTGGGATTGACCACGTGGAGAAAGCTTCACCCTCCCGGCAGGGACAGACGGATAAGAAGCTTTCCTCGAAGGGCTCTGCCCATCCCGGACTGGGAGAAATGGGCATCTATCATGTGAAAAAGCGTGGCGAGACTATCGAGAAGGGAGAACGATTGACCTTTGGTCTGGCGGGAAACCAGAACTGTGGCAAGACCACTCTGTTTAACCAGCTGACCGGTTCCAACCAGCATGTAGGGAATTTTCCGGGAGTTACCGTGGACCGGAAGGATGGCCCCATCCGGGGGCAGGAGAATACCCTTGTGACAGATCTTCCGGGAATTTATTCCATGTCTCCCTATACCAGCGAGGAAATCGTAACCAGAGAGTTCTTCTTAAATGACCGGCCCAGAGGAATCATCAACATTGTGGATGCCACCAATATCGAGCGCAACCTGTATCTGACTCTGCAGCTCATTGAACTGGACATCCCCATGGTGCTGGCTCTCAATATGATGGATGAGGTGCGGGAAAATGGAGGAACCATCGACATCAATCTGTTGGAGGATACCCTGGGAATTCCGGTGGTTCCCATTTCTGCCGCCAAGGACGAGGGAATTGATGAACTGGTAAAGCATGCCCTGCATGTGGCAAGATACAGGGAGCGCCCCGGCCGAATGGATTTCTGTGATGAAAAAGGGGCGGATGGCGGTGCCATGCACCGGTGCATTCACTCCATTATGCACCTGATCTCGGATCACACCCACAAATACAAGATTCCTACCCGGTTTGCGGCCAGCAAGCTGGTGGAGGGAGATACGCTTCTGGAGGAAAAGCTGCATCTGGATCAGAACGAGAAGGAAATGATCGAGCATATCATTGCCCAGATGGAGGCAGAGAGCGACATGGACCGTCAGGCAGCACTGGCTAATATGCGTTTTACCTTTATCCACAAGGTCTGCTCTGCAACGGTGGTGCGTCCCCATGAGAGCAAAGAGCATATCAGAAGCCGCAGGATCGACCGGATACTCACGGGAAAATATACCGCCCTTCCGGTATTTGCGGGAATCATGGTGCTGATCTTTTACCTGACCTTCGGGCTGATCGGAAAGTGGCTATCGGATCTGCTTTCTATGGGTATCGATGCCTTTACGGCGTGGACGGATCAGCTGCTTTCGGCGGCACATGTGAATTCCGTGGTGCATTCCTTGGTGATCGATGGTATTTTTGCCGGAGTGGGCAGTGTGTTAAGCTTCCTTCCGGTGATCGTGACGCTGTTCTTTTTCCTGTCACTTCTGGAGGACAGCGGTTACATGGCCCGGGTGGCCTTTGTGATGGATAAGCTGCTTCGTAAGCTGGGCTTGTCAGGGCGAAGCTTTGTGCCCATGATCATTGGCTTTGGGTGCTCAGTGCCGGCAATTATGGCTACGAGAATCCTTCCGTCGGAGCGGGATCGTAAAATGACGATTCTTTTGACACCTTTTATGAGCTGCTCTGCAAAAATGCCAATATATGCCTTTATGTCAGCGGCCTTTTTCCAGGGACATGGAGCCCTTGTGATGACCGCCCTGTATTTTACGGGTATCGTGACGGGGATCGTGTTTGCATGTATTCTGGATCATACGGGCTTTAAAGGAGAGCCGGTGCCTTTTGTCATGGAACTTCCCAACTACCGGCTGCCCGGCGCCAAGAGCGTGGGACAGTTGATCTGGGATAAGGCAAAGGATTTTTTGAACAAAGCCTTTACGGTGATTTTTATTGCAGCATTAGTGATCTGGTTCTTACAGAGCTTTGACCTGCACCTGAACATTGTGGCTGATTCCAAAGACAGTATTCTGGCTGCCGTCGGAGGGCTGATCGCTCCGCTGTTTGCCCCCTTAGGCTTTGGGGACTGGCGCATTTCCACGGCACTGATCACGGGACTGATGGCCAAGGAGAGCGTGGTCAGCACCATGACCGTTTTGTCGGCGGTGGATATACTGACGCCTTTTACTGCGGCAGTATTTCTGGTGTTCACCCTTTTGTATACTCCCTGTGTGGCAGCGATTGCCGCTGTCAAGCGGGAACTGGGGGGCAAGTGGGCGGTTCTTGTGGTGATCATGCAGTGTGTGATCGCATGGCTGATGGCATTTCTGGTCCACAGTGTGGGACTAATGTGCGGACTTGGCTGATAGGGCTTGCTTTTTTGTGACAAAATGTGTAAAATAATCCGTGAATAGTTCAAAAGATAGAAAGAACAGGCAGGAGAGAGAATATGAGTCAGGCAAAGGTAGATAAATATAAGAAAGAGAAAGCAAACCGCAAGAAAATCATGGCAAAGGAAAAAGCTCAGAGAATTCTTGCGAGAATCTGTCTTACGGCAGTGCTTGCAGGCATCGTGGGATGGGCTGGTTATACCGGCTATCAGATCTATGAGGAGAAGAAGCCCAGCAAGACCATTTATACGGATGTAAGCGCCGTATCAGATTACATGAATAGTCTGAGCACAGAAGAATAGAAGCTTTGACAAAGAAAGCAGGCATCGCTTAGGGCGATGCCTTTTTTAATGCGTCGGTTACTGCGGAAAGCAGCAGCATAGAGGTGTACTGGTTGTTTTTGGAATATGTAATATCATCCACAGACTGCTTCGTGATGATCTGCTGGGACAACTCCTCCAGCGTAGGCTTGATCAGGGGATACATGGTTTCCACGGATTCATCCAGATTAATGAGTGAAATGGAGTTAATATGATTTTCGTCCACAGCCACCTGTACATCGATAGCGGTCTGATCGATCATGACGGAAGAGGTATATACCCCCGGCACATACAGAGTGGGCACCGATTCCCCTCCAGAGGACTCCCGGTTACGTAAGGTGAGAAAAAGTAAAAGAATAAGTAAGATGCCAAGGAGTGCGGCAATGCCTGCAAAGATCAGCTTTTTCATATGAAGAACGACGATTTTGGTTTTTACGCTCATAATTTACCTCCATTTCCTGTTCCCTAAAGTGTATGCGGGCGTTTTTTATTTCATGCACGGCACATGATTTTTGTGTTTTTCTATTTTCATTTGCGAATGGACATGGTAGTATGATAATAACATGGGGTAATTTTCGATAAAACTAAAAAGAACAGTTAGGAGAGCAGAAGGTGAAGAATAGTCAGATAACAATTCTGGGTGCCAGGGGGAGCATGCCGGTCAGCGGGGAGCAGTTTTCTACCTATGGCGGTGCCACTGCCTGTGTTTTACTGGAAACAGCATCCGATGCGGTGATTTTTGATGCCGGTACAGGCCTTATGAATCTGCCGGAACGCGTGTGGAAGGAGCACGAGAAGGTGCATGTGTTTTTTACACATTTTCACATTGATCATATGCTGGGGATACTTACAGGTCCAATCTTTTATGACAGGGAGGCAGCGGAGGTGAGATCAAAATGCCGCCAGTGCCGTTGTCGAAGGAAAATGTGTGTGCCTGCGGCGTACTTTCCCGAAGTCTGATCAATATTCCAAGTGTGTACGTAAGCTCGGTCTATGATTTTTCCGGTCCGAAGAAATATGACCAGATCACCGGCTACCGGACCCAGACCATGATGGTGGTTCCCATGGAGGACGATAAGGGAGAGGTCATCGGTGTGCTCCAGTTGATCAATGCTCTGGATGAGGATGGAAATGTGATCCCCTTCCGGACAGAATATGAGCAGATCCTGTCAGCACTGGGCTCTCAGGCGGCTATCTGCCTGACGAATCGCCAGTACGCCCAGCAGATCCAGAAAATGCTGGATTCCTTCGTGCGGGTCATAACAACGGCGGTGGATGAGAGATCGCCCTACACCGCAAACCATACCAACAATATGACCCTCTATGCGAAACGTTTTATAAATTGGCTGAACAGGCAGCAGCTGGGATGGTCATTCAATGAGAAGGAAGAATATATTTTCCTGATGAGTGTCAGACTCCATGATATTGGAAAACTCATCACCCCGGCGGAGATTATGGACAAGAAAGACCGGCTGGGAGAAAATTATCAGAGGGTAATGGATCGTCTGGATAGGATCCGGCTGCTCACAAAGATTGAAAGGCTGCAGGGAATCATCGGAGAGGATGGGAAAAGCAGTTGTTAGAGGATGCGGTTCAGGAGAGAGAACTGATCGACAAGGTTAACGAAGCAGGATTTCTGACGGATACACTCCGGGATCAGGTTATGGAACTGACCGCCCGGACCTACGAGGAGGAGGACGGCACGGTGCAGCCTTGGATTACCAAGGAGGAACGGCAGCAGCTTCTGATCAAACGGGGAACCCTGACGGAGCAGGAACGCCAGATCATGCAGGATCACGTGGAAATGACCCGGCGTATGCTGGAGCAGATGGAATTTGGGGAGGAATATAAGGAAGTCGTCACCTATGCCATCCAGCACCATGAGAGGTTGAACGGAAGCGGATATCCACGCGGATTGAGGGGGGATAAGTAAAGTACTCAGTGTGGTAATGGTGCTGCTTTTGGCAGGTTCTACCTGTACCCCGGTATATGCGGCAACGGCGCGGGCGACCACCATGAAGCTGACCCAGACAGAGGGGACAGTGAAGGTTAAGACGTAGAATGGAACAACGTGCAAGATTTCTCTGGGGATGCGGCTGTACAACGGAAACTCCGTAGAAACCGGCAAAGAGAGCAGCGCTTATATCAGTCTGGACAACAGCAAGGCAGTTAAGCTTGACGAAAACACCAGGGCATCTCTGCGGCAGAAGGGAAAAAAGCTGACGGTTGCTTCCGGGGCCGAGTTAAAGATGGAACAGGGGGCAGCACTTCAGATTCAGAGTGGTGGCCAAATTGTGGCAGAGGGAACCATCACAGGGAACGGATCCATCAGCATAGAAGGGGGCGGTACGGTTGCCGGGCTTGTGAATAATGGTACTATTTCGGCAAAAAACCTGACCCTGACATCCGATGGAAGACTGCTGGCAGATGAGATTAAGCTGGAAAATGGCAGCTGTATAACCAATGACGGAATTATTGACGGAGGGAAGATCACCAGTTCCGGCGGCTCAAGGATTGTGAACAATTCGATAATCAGGATGAAGTATGCTTATACCGGCAGGCGCAGACATTGAACTTAAGAACATGAATGCCACACTGGGAACCTACGAACTTCAGACCGCGGGAAATCTGACACTGACAGATGTAGAGTCTGTTACGGGAAGCGGGGAAACCGTCATCCGCGTGCTGCAGGGTGGAACTCTTTCCTTTAACGGTTCGGCAGACAGCACAGTACAAAGTGGGGTGATTCAAAACACTTCAGCGGATAAGACTGTAATTGCAGCAGATACTGCTATTATTGAAGCTAAAAAACAGTATATAACATGGAATGATGAGAAACTTTACTTCAAGGCAGAAAAGTCCTCTATTGACAGTGCCATCGGACGGCAATGTTGTACTGATCAATATAGATCAGAAGAGTCTGGACGAAATGGGACCTTTCTCCTCCTGATCGCTCTTGACGTTCTTTACGTGGGGGAATCCGATGATCCGGAGGGGGATGCCTATCTGGCAGAAGCCTGCGCCAACAGCTGTCCGGTGGTCACGGCCTGTGCCGGTACCTTCGGTTCCCAGGTGGTGGAGCATAAGGACGGGAGTTTTTCCGTGGATGAGTACGCGCTGACAGCCTATGATGAGCCTTATGATGAACTGAAGGATGCCACCTGGCAGGGACACATCAATTCCATGTTTGATTCCGACGGGGTTCTCCGGCACGGAATTTGGCAGATCGATCTGCCGGATGGGCAGCAGATTCCTTCCTTTCACCGGCAGATTTACGAGCTGTACTGTGAGCAGACCGGACAGAAACCCAAGGCGGTTCCGGTTACGGATTCCCGATACCGGTACTACATTCCGTTTCAGGGTGAACCGGGGGCATACAGTGATGGATATGGTGTGGTGGATTTGTTGAATGGGGAAATCGACCCTTCTGCCTATGCCGGGAAGATCGTGATGATCCGCCCTTATGCGGCAGGCATGCAGGACGATTTTGCAACGGCCATTGACCACGCCGGTAAGATGTATGGTGTGGAATACCAGGCCAATATGGTGGACGCTCTCCTGCGGGGACAGACGAAGCGGGAAGCGGGTACGGCATCACAGCTTGTGGCAGTCATTCTGGTGAGTATTTTGTGGACGCTGCTTTTTTACCGGAGAAAATTTGCTCTGGTATTTACCGGATGGCTGGGAACTGTGGCGGGATATCTGGGAATCTGCATGTTGGCATACGCAAAAGGCCTTGTGCTGTCCCCGCTGTATATTCCGCTGGCGGTAACCCTGCTGTTTGTCAGCAGCATCGTTTCCGGGTACCTGCGGGCGGCCATGGAGAAACGGCGTGTGACGGCTACCTTTAAGCGATACGTGGCGCCGGAGATCGTGCAGATTCTGAATCGGTATCTGACCTTGACCAGTACCTGCATTTTTGAGAATAACGGTACACTGGACAAATTTGTCGGGGACTGTACCATGGCTTTCTGGGGAGCACCGCTGCCCCAGGAGGACAGTATTTATAAAGCGGTAAAGACGGCCTTTGCCATGATTGAGAGGTCTGCGGCATTGCAGAAGGAACTGGAAGAGAAATATGGAAGGACCGTAAGCTTTGGTGTAGGCGTACATTTCGGCCCCGCCGTTGTAGGCAATATTGGAGCACCGAACCGCATGGACTACACTGCCATTGGGGATACGGTCAATACGGCGGCACGGCTGGAGGCCAATGCACCGGGAGGCTGTATCTATGTCAGCCGCGCGGTGGCAGATGCCTTGGAGGGCCGCGTGCGGTTTACTTCCCTAGGGGACAGTGTTCCTCTGAAGGGTAAGGCCGCAGGCTTTGAAGTGCTGCAGGCAGAAGAATTACTTTAAATTAGAAAATGGAGGTAAGGGAATGTGAAGAAAAAGGCGTGGATTGTGATAGCTGCACTGCTTTTGGGTTGCGTGGCAGCAGTGCCCCAGGGGAAAACAATGACTGTCCTGGCGGCACAGACAACGGAGAATACGGCTGCCCAGAAAAGCCAGACGGCAATGGCTGTTTCCGGGATTTCGAAGGACAGGGGTGGAAGACTTTACATGGCAGACCGAACCTATCATGTGCTGCGCAGGCGCAACCAGAGCGGTAATTATGTGGTTCTGGCAGGTCAGTTGGGAAAGAGCGGTTACAAGGACGGAAGTGCCGCGAAGTCGGCAGGCTTCTGTGAGCCTACGGGACTGTACTACTACAAGGGAGCATTGTACGTAGCAGATTCCGGCAACCACCGCATCTGTAAGATAGAGAATGGTCAGGTAAAGACCGTTGCTGGAAGCCGCAAGGGAATCGAGGGGGATTCCGTGGGAAGCGCTCTGTCGGCCCGGTTCTCCAATCCACAGGAGATCCTTATGTACAAGGATGTGATGTACATTTCCGATACCGGAAACGGCTCCGTGAAGAAGCTTGGCAAGGGAAAAGTCACAGAGCTGGTGAAGGCGTATTCTCTGAACGACTTGAGAGCACCTGCAGAGCCCTGCGGCCTGATGATAAAGGGCGGATACCTGTTTGTGGGAGACATGTTTACGGAGGAATTGCTTCGAATCAAGCTGTAGATCAATTGAGCCGGGTTCCTTAGTCTGGTACATCGGTGTACCAGACTCTTTCTCCCTTGTCAGTCTGTTTATATGCGAATCAATGTATGAAGCTTGGGAATCCGGTCTTCTGAATTATCGCAATCGTGCAAATAATTGAAAAAAATTAAAAAAATTTAAAAAAATGGTTGACAGATGCAGTTGCCTCTGGTATTATACTAAATGTGTTCAGGAGAACACAGAGAACTTAAGAAATGCGATAGTGGCGTAGTTGGTAACGCGCGACCTTGCCAAGGTCGAGACCGCGGGTTCGAGCCCCGTCTATCGCTCTTACAACGAAGAAGGATATCCGTGAGGATATCCTTTTTCGTTGTAGGAGCAAAGCGGAGCCACTCACCCGCGGTGCGGGTTCTTGTCTCTGCTTCGCTCCGGTCGGCGCAGGGCAGACGTCCTCCGGACGTCTTGCGCCCGTCTATCGCTCTACTGTAGAAAGCCCTGTAAGCCTTCAGTTTACAAGGTTTTTTCTTTGCACGTAATATACCGTCAGTGTGAACAGTAACTATTAATGAAAAATAAACATACAAACTTCACATTCTGTATCTTGTAAAATGCGCAGATTCCTTTTATAATAAAGGTATGGAGAAGGGGATTATTCAATGTTTAGGCAGGGGGGCATAGGATGAAACTAGGAAAGACATTTGAAGAATTTGAGGCATTAAACGGAATCAGTGTGAAGGACATTCTTTTGGTGTTTGAAGCCGTATCTCAGGCATATCCGATGATCGTATCAGCGAATCTTACCAAGAATACCTACACCATGATCAAGGATGATGGTTTTTTGGCGGGTGAGCTTCCGATGACAGGAAAATATGACGATTTGATCGATTATGGAGCGGAGTACATCCATCCCAATTACCAGAGTCTGTTTCTGCAGAATTTTTCCAGAGAGAAGCTGTTACAGAGCTTTGGTCAGGGAAAGAAAGAGGTTTCGATTAAACTGTACCAGAAGGGCCGGGGCAATCAGTACCAATGGGTGTCCACCCATGTGATTCGTGTACAGGATCGTGATGGGGATGTGTGCGAGATTTGTATTAACAAGATTTTGAATGAGGGGACGATGGGAGAGCCAATGCGCATCAGCCGCGCACCCTATTGATATAGGAAGTGTGGTTGGAGTCATGGGCCGGTAGAGAGTTTGATATCCAACAGACTGATCGAATAGGAAAGAATCTATGGGGTTCCAGGCATGTGGTAGAGCAGGAAAAGAATGTTCTCCCAGCGCCTGGAACTTTTTTGATATATGGAGGAAAAGGATGCATTTTTATTTTGCGCCCCTTGAGGGCATCAGTGGATTTGTGGTGAGGAATGCGTTTGCCCATCATTTTCCGTATATTGACCGCTATTTTACCCCTTTTATTCCTGCTGCGAAGCGGTTCAATAAAAAGATTCTGCGGGATTTAGATCCGGCAAACAATCAGGGGATTACGCTGGTGCCGCAGCTGATCGGGAACCGGGCGGATGAGATCGTGGAGATGGCAGGAAAGCTGAAAGAACTGGGCTTTTCCAGAGGGAACATTAATCTGGGATGTCCCTCCGGCACTGTGGTCTCCAAGAAGCGGGGCGCCGGTTTATTGGCGTATCCGGAGGAACTGGACCAGTTCCTGGCAGAGATTATGGAAAGGTGCCCCCTTGCCGTGTCGGTGAAGACCCGTATCGGCATGGAGTCAGAGGAAGAGTGGGAGACCCTCTGTGGGATTTTTGCAAAATACCCTTTTGAAGAGGTAATTATCCATCCAAGAGTCCGGGAGGATTTTTACCGGAACAGCCCAAGGCTTTCTGCCTTTGCCCGGGCGGTGGAACAGATTCAGACTCCTCTGTGCTACAATGGGGACATTGCCACCGTGGAGGGCTATCACAGAATCACGGAACTGTTTCCCACGGTAGACCGTATCATGATCGGTCGGGGGCTTCTGGCCAACCCGGGGCTGGTGGGAGAAATCCTTGGGAAACCGAAAGCGTCAAATTCTCAGATTACGGCATGGCATGAGGAAATTTTGGAAGGCTGTCTTGCCCTTTTTCCGGGGGAGAGGGATGTGGTGTTTCATATGAAGGAAATCTGGTTTTATCTGATCCGCTTTTTCCCGGAAAAAGAGAAATTTTATAAGCAGATCAAAAAGTGTCAGTCATTGGCAGAGTACCGGCTTATAGTACAACAAATAATATCATAGACTTTTTGATGAAAATTCGTTACAATAGGTTGTTAGTGAACTTAGGAAAGAAAGAGAGAAGAAAATGAGTCAGGCAGATAAAATTTTTGTGGCTATGTGCAAGGATATATTGGAAAATGGCACAAGCACGGAAGGCGAACTGGTGCGTCCCCACTGGGAGGATGGCAGCAGTGCCTACACCATCAAGAAGTTCGGCGTGGTAAACCGCTATGACCTTTCCAGGGAATTTCCGGCCATTACCTTAAGGAAGACAGCTATCAAGACGGCCACAGAGGAAATCCTATGGATCTGGCAGAGAAAATCCAACAACATTCACGACTTAAAGAGCACGATCTGGGATGAGTGGGCAGATCCGGAGGGCTCCATCGGCAAGGCCTACGGTTATCAGATGGGAAAGAAACATCAGTACAAGGAAGGCATGATGGATCAGGTGGACCGGGTCATCTACGACCTGAAGCACAATCCTTTCAGCCGCCGTATCCTGACCAATATGTATGTCCATGAGGATCTCCATGAGATGAATCTTTATCCCTGTGCCTACAGTATGACTTTCAATGTGACCCAGAGGCCGGGGGAGGATAAGCTGACATTGAATGCGGTTTTGAACCAGCGTTCTCAGGATGTCCTTACTGCCAACAACTGGAATGTATGTCAGTACGCTGTGCTGATGCATATGCTGGCTCAGGTCTGCGGCATGCAGGTGGGAGAGCTGGTACACGTGATCGCAGATGCCCATATCTACGACCGCCACGTGCCTCTGGTGCAGGAACTGATCACCAGAGAGCAGCATCCGGCCCCGAAATTCTGGTTGAATCCGGAAATCAAGGATTTTTACCAGTTTACCACGGATGATATTAAGATCACGGATTATGTGACTGGGCCGCAGATCAAAGATATTCCTATCGCGGTCTAGAGAGGAGAAAAACCATATGAATTTGATAGCAGCAGTAGACAACAACTGGGCCATTGGCAAAAACAACAATCTTCTGGTGCGCATTCCCATGGATCAGAAATTTTTCCGGGAGACCACCACGGGGAAGGTCGTGGTCATGGGACGCAAGACCTTAGAGAGTTTCCCGGGAGGCCGTCCTTTAAAAATGCGGACGAATATTGTATTGACCCATAATCCGAATTATAAAGTGGACAACGCCATCGTGGTGCATTCCATGGATGAACTTCACGAGGAATTAAAGAAGTACAACAGTGAGGATATATACGTCATCGGAGGGGAAAAGGTTTACGAGCAGCTTCTGGATGAATGTGATGTGGCACATATCACAAAGATTCATTTTTCTTACGATGCAGATGCTTATTTTCCGAATCTGGATGAGCGGCCGGAGTGGAAGATTACCGCAGACAGTGAGGAACAGACATATTTTGATCTGGAGTTTCATTTTTATAAGTACGAGAGAGTAAAATGAGTGATTTTTTATTCAGCGTCAATGTGACGCTGCCGATTTTTCTGGTGATGGTCATCGGCTGGGTGTTAAGACAGATCGGGATGCTAGATGAGCATTTCGTCACGGTGGCCAATAAATTTAATTTCAAGGTGACCCTTCCCTTTATGCTGTTTCGGGATATCGCTTCCGTGGATATCAGAAATGTGTTTGACCTGAAATTTGTGCTGTTCTGCGCCATTGCAAGTAGCATCTGTTTCTGGGGAATCTGGGGTGCAGCGAAGCTGTTTGTGAAGGATCACAGCATCCGGGGTGCCTTTGTGCAGGCAGGCTTCCGCAGCAGTGCTGCCGTTATGGGGCTGGCATTTATCAGTAATATTTATGGGGCTTCCGCTATGGGACCTTTGATGATCATTGGGGCGGTTCCCCTTTACAACATTTATTCTGTGATCGTGCTGACTTTTGAGGCACAGGAGGAGGGGAAAAGGGATACCGGTAAAATCAAACAGGCCTTCGTAAACATTTTGAAAAACCCCATCATTATTTCGATTTTTCTTGGAATGGTGGTGGCTCTGCTGGGAATTCAATTTCCGGCGATCATAAATAAGACCGTCAATTCGGTGGCTCAGCTGGCGACACCGCTGGCTCTGATCGTCATCGGTGCCGGCTTTGAGGGCAGAAAAGCGTTGGCGAAGCTGAAACCCACGGTATGGGCTTCGGTCATCAAGCTTTTGATCCAGCCCATGATTTTCCTGCCAGTTGCTGCTTCGATGGGCTTTACCGGGGAGAAGATGATTGCCATTTTAATTATGCTGGCATCACCCACAACACCAAGCTGTTATATTATGGCGAAGAGTATGAACAATGACGGAGTGCTGACCGCCAGCACCATTGTGTCAACGACACTTTTGGCGGCGGTTACGCTGACCTTCTGGATTTTTCTGCTTCGCACATTTGGACTGATATAGGAGGACACGAGAATGGATATCACAGGAAGAAAATTATTTGTAAAAGCGCTGACGGAAGAAGGTGTGGATACAATCTTTGGCTATCCGGGAGGAACGGTTACGGATCTTTTCGATGAATTGTATAAGACCGACGCCATCAATCTGGTGCTTCCACGCCATGAGCAGGGGCTGATCCATGAGGCAGAAGGGTATGCCAGATCCACCGGAAAGGTGGGGGTGTGTCTGGTAACCAGCGGCCCGGGAGCTACCAATATCATTACAGGACTCGCAGATGCTCATTACGACAGCATTCCCCTGGTGTGCTTTACGGGACAGGTGCCTCTGGGGCTCATCGGAAACGATGCCTTCCAGGAGGTTGACATTGTAGGTATGACCAGAAGCATCACCAAGTATGGAGTTACGGTGAGAAAGCGTGAGGATCTGGGAAAAATCATCAAAATGGCTTTCCATATTGCAAGCACCGGAAAGCCGGGACCGGTGGTGGTGGATATTCCGAAAGATATCCAGACAACATCCGGGCCATCGGATTATCCGGATCGGGTAGACATTCGGGGGTATAAGCCCAGCAGCGGGGTTCATGTGGGACAGCTGAAGCGGGCTTACAAGCTTCTTAAATCAGCGAAAAACCCTCTGATCCTTGCGGGTGGCGGCATCAATATTGCAAGGGCAAACGAAAAGCTGCGGAAGTTCGTAGAGAAGCAGAATGTTCCTGTGGTAACCACCATTATGGGAAAGGGTGCGATTCCTACCACTCATCCACTTTACATCGGAAATTGTGGTATGCATGGAAGATATGCCGCCAATATGGCTGTCAGCCAGTGTGATGTTCTCTTTTCCATAGGCACCCGTTTTAACGACCGGATCACCGGTGACCTGAATGAATTTGCCCCGAAGGCAAAGATTGTACATATTGATGTGGACACCGCGTCCATTTCCAGAAACGTGGTGGTGGATGTGCCGGTAGTGGCGGATGCAGGGATTGCACTGGATAAGCTTTTAGAGTGGGCAGAACCTATGAGAACCGATAAGTGGCTGGCACAGATCCACGCCTGGGACGAGGAAAATCCCCTTGCCATGCGCCGTGACCGCGGCATGAGTCCGCAGATGATCATGGAGCATATCAACCGGGAATTTCCGCACAGCATCTACGTGACGGATGTAGGACAGCACCAGATGTGGGCAACCCAGTATCTGGAGCTGGATGAGAACAGTCGGCTTATTACCTCAGGCGGACTTGGAACCATGGGCTTTGGTTTCCCGGCAGCCATCGGTGCAAAGCTTGCCAACCCGGATCGTCAGGTAGTCTGCATTACCGGCGACGGTGGATTCCAGATGAATATTCAGGAGATGGCAACTGCCGTGACCCAGGGAGCAGCAGTGACCATCTGTCTTTTGAACAACTATTATCTGGGCATGGTGCGGCAGATGCAGGAGCTCTTTTACGGCAAGCGCTACAGCGCCACCTGTCTGAGAAGACGCCCCTCCTGTCCGGTAGAATGTAAGGGACCGAATGAAGCCTGCCCGCCCTATACACCGGATTTTGTAAAGCTGGCAGAAAGCTACGGTGCTTACGGGATCCGCGTGACTTCCGAGGAAGAAATCGATGCAGCCTTTGCAGAGGCAAAGAAGCACACCGATGCACCCACGGTTATCGAGTTTATGATCGCTACAGATGAGCTGGTTCTTCCTATGGTAAAGAGCGGTAACCCTATGAGCGAAATGATTTTGAAATAGGAGGTGGAAAAATGTCTGAGATGAAAAAAAGATGGATCGCACTGTATGTAGAAAACCAGGTCGGTGTACTTGCCAAGGTTTCCGGGCTTTTTTCCGCGAAATCCTATAACCTGCATTCCCTGACCGTTGGAGAGACGGAGGATGAGACCGTTTCCCGTATGACCATCGGTGTGGAGTCGGATGATATTACCTTTGAGCAGATCAAGAAGCAGTTAAACTGCATGGTGGAGGTCATCAAGGTCATCGACCTGACAGATGTGCCTCTGCGTATGAAGGAATTGATGTTCGTGACAATCTCTGATCTGACAGAAGCCCAGATGACCGAAGCTTTCCAGATTGCCCAGGCCATGCGGGTGGACGTGGTGGATATCGGTGAGCACAGCGTTATGCTGGAGTGCAAGAGAACCGAGCACAAGCACAATGATCTGATCGCACTTCTGAAGAAGAAATTCAAGCACATCTCCGTAGTTCGGGGTGGGGCGGTGGCTGTGGAATCTATCAGTACCGAGTGCCGGTAGGTTCGTTTTTCAATTTTTATCGGTGGCTGTTTTGGCCGCCGATTTTTCTATGAACATTGGGGAGTTTTGTCTGGATTCAGATTTAGCTACGTCACTTATCAAAAAAGACTATAGGTTAAACTGTTTTCCTCATTCAGAGATTCAGTCCGTTCTGCCCCTCGATTTTGTACGGGCTGTATCTCAAGTTCGGGGGTTTGGTTCGTACGCCCTCAATAGAGAGTGTCTATTTTGGGGAAACCCGACTGTAAATGTGTCCATACTTATGGGGACAGTATAATACAGGCGAAATATTAATCCAGTCGCGCACTAAATTTGACTCTACAGTCCTACAAACACCAATTATTCAATTTAATTTCCTATATTGTACCACAATGGAAATGGTTACAAAAGATTATTTCCCTTCGTATCACCACATGTTATTTCAATGAAATGGGCGCTGGTCTCCACTTTTTTCTTATGCGCCCACACTAAAGGAGCTTATTTCTGATTTAAGTTAGAAAATGGGCGCTGGAGAGAAATTATTTCCTATACGCCCAACATTTGGACTGACAGGACATTTTTCGTCGGAAAAATGGTCGTATACAAAATAAATACTTTTCAGCGCCCAAAATCCCAGCATTATCCGTATGCGCATGAGAAAAAGTGGGCGCATACTAAAAAATAGAGATCCAGAACCCAAAGCATCCTGTAAAAACAGGCAGCATGGGGAAGGTCTATCTTCGTCAAAAAAGGGCGTTAGAGATGTTTATTCTCTATACGCCTATCGAAAGCCATTGCCTTGCAACAAGCCCCTGCCGCTCATCAAGCCCTTTACCGGGTCACAGCCTCAAGAATCTCCCCAACATACATGTTGTGCATGTCATGATCTGTATACCAGCGGGATGCAATTTCAGGATCTGTGAAAGTATCCTCCGAAATTGGAACCACCGCCATCTTGCGGCAGAGAAGCACAAGGTTTGCTTCATCCGGATAAGGAATATTGTTCCGGAAGGCAGGGCTAAGTCCTGCTGCTGCAAACTTATCCTCGTTTCTTCCGCTGTGGCTGCCACAGTAGTTTAAGGCACCACGGTATTCCTCCCCTAAGAAGGAGAGGGAAAACAGTTCTCCGTTGTCCAGAAATTCCTTGGTGTAGCGGGAATCCCGGATAAAAATGTAAACGACATTTTTGCCCCAGAGGACACCGACGCCTCCCCAGCTGACAGTCATGGTATTGCATTTGTCCGCATTGCCCGCAGAGACTAAAGCCCATTCTTTTCCAATCTTGGTGAAAGGGTTCATTTCTAATTGATCCATAGGACATGGTTGAAATGTGTTCATAAAAAATCCTCCTGTATACTTTAAATATTAATATGCGTTATGATACAATGAAATGAAGGTCAAAAGGAATACTGACCCTTGCATCATAAAACTAGTATAGCAATGGGAACCTTTTTTCACAAGATGCATACACTAACATCAAAAAATATAAAGGATCTTGTATGGATCTGCAGCAGAATGTAAATGAAAGTGCCAACAATATAGATAAAGGAACGCTTCGCATCAGTCTGACAAACGCTTCCACCGGCAACCCGGTGCAGGGGGCAAAAATAGCAATTTCCTATACTGGAAATTCGTCGGTTACGCTGGAGGAGGTGAACACGGATGATTCCGGAAACAGTGAGACGATTACGCTTAATGCTCCGCCGCTGGAATACTCCATGGAGCCGGGGGAACAGCAGCCCTATGCGGAGTATACAATCCGGGTCCAGGCACCGGGCTACCGGGAAATTACAGTTTCGGCGATTGATATCCTTCCGGGGGAAGCCGCCATTCAAAATGTGAGCATGGAGGCAGAGGATGCTCCGGGCAATCCCATAGACACCATTGTAATTCCGGCCCATACGCTCTACGGGGAATATCCACCGAAGATCCCGGAGGATGAAATCAAGCCCATGGAGGAAACCGGAGAAATTGTATTGAGCCGTGTGGTAATCCCGGAGTACGTAGTGGTGCATGATGGGGCACCGTCGGATTCTACTGCGGCAAATTATTATGTGCGGTACCGGGACTACATCAAGAATGTAGCATCCTCAGAGATTTATGCCACCTGGCCGGACGCCACGCTTCGGGCCAATATTCTGGCAATCATGTCCTTTACCTTAAACAGGGTCTATACGGAGTGGTACCGGGGCAAAGGCTACCAGTTCACCATCACCTCCTCCACGGCCTATGACCACAAGTTTATGTTTGGACGCAATTATTTCCAGAGCATTTCCAGGGTGGTGGATGAGATGTTTGAAAACTACTTGTCCAGACCGGGGGTGCGGCAGCCGATCCTGACCCAGTACTGCGACGGCCAGCGGGTGAGCTGTCCCAACTGGATGTCCCAGTGGGGCAGTAAATATCTGGGAGACCAGGGGTATTCTGCCATTGAGATACTGAGGAATTACTACGGCAATGATATGTATATCAACAGTGCCCAGGGAATTTCCGGCATTCCGGCATCCTGGCCCGGATATGATCTGGGGGTAGGTGCCAGCGGGGATAAGGTACGGATGCTTCAGGAGCAGCTGGCGCGGATTTCCAGATCTTATCCGGCAATCCCTACCGTGACAGCGGACGGAGTTTATGGCAACAGAACCAGGGAGGCCGTGGAGAAATTCCAGTCGGTATTCGGTCTTCCGGTAACGGGCGTGGTGGATTATCCTACCTGGTATAAGATTTCGGATATCTATGTAGCAGTATCACGAATCGCGGAACTGAGATAGAAAGAGAACAGGAAACAAAAGAAAAGGTGACATAGACATATGAAAGAACAGTGGATGGTTGCAAATAAAAAAGCGGATTTCAAAGGAATCGGGAGGTGCTTTGGAATCGATCAGGTGACAGCAAGGATCATCCGAAACCGTGATGTGGTTACGGAGGAGGAAATCCGCCTGTATCTGGAGGGAAGTCTTGCGGATCTGCCGGATCCCCATCTTCTTAAGGATGGGGATCTGCTGGTGGAACTCCTTTCAGGAAAAATAAAAGGAAAGCAGAAAATACGAATCATAGGGGATTATGACATCGATGGTGTCATGTCTTCCTATGTGCTTTTCCGCGGGCTGACGCGGGTGGGGGCAGCGGTGGATGTGGCCATTCCCAACCGGATTACCGATGGTTATGGTCTCAACAGAAATCTGATCGATGACGCCAGAGAAAGCGGTGTGGATACCATCATAACCTGTGATAACGGCATAGCTGCCAGAGAGGAAACCGCCTACGCGAAAGAACTGGGGATGACGGTGCTTCTGACAGACCACCATGCGATTCCTTTTGCGGAGAAGGAAGGGGAAAATTGCGAGATACTTCCACAGGCTGATGCCATAGTGAACCCACACCGGAAGGCTTGCAGATATCCTTATAAGGAACTCTGTGGGGCAGCAGTGGCTTGGCTGGTGGTGGAAATTCTCTATGAGAAAATGGGTACTGACAGAGCAGAGGCGGAGGAACTGCTGGAATTTGTGTCCTTTGCCACGGTGGGGGATGTGGTGTCCCTGACCGGTGTGAATCGGATTCTGGTGAAGGAGGGACTGAAACGGATCCGCCACACAAAGAACATTGGTATGCGGGCGCTGATCGCACAGTGTCAGCTTTCATCGCAGCAGGTGGACAGCTATCATTTCGGCTTTGTGCTGGGTCCCTGCATCAATGCCGCAGGGCGTCTGGAGACGGCACAGCTGGCCCTGTCTCTTTTTCGCACGGATGACGAGCAGGAGGCGGTGGTGACGGCCAACCGTCTGGTGGCGTTGAATGACGAGCGGAAGCTGCTGACCCAGAAGGGGGTGGAGGCGGCTGTAGAGTTGTACGAGAAAGGAGATTATGACAGGGATCCGGTGCTGGTTATGTATCTGCCGGAGGTGGACGAGAGTATTGCAGGCGTTATTGCCGGACGGATCCGGGAATATTATTATCGACCCACCTTTATCCTCACCAGAGCAAAGGAGGGGGTCAAGGGAAGCGGGAGATCCATCGAGGAATATTCCATGTATGAGCAGATGTGCCAGTGCGCGGAGCTTTTTACCCGCTTTGGCGGGCATCCCATGGCGGCAGGCCTTTCCCTGCCCGAGGAAAACGTGGAGCTTTTTCGCAGGAAGATTAACCAGTGCTGTCCGTTTACGGTGGAGGAGCTGACCCAGAAAATCCACATCGATGTGCCCATGCCGGTGGATTATGTGACCACGGAGTTGGTGCATGAGCTGGCCCTTTTGGCACCCTTTGGCAAGGACAATCCCAAGCCCCTTTTTGCAGACAAAAACCTTCGGGTGAAAAGGCTTTGGGTGGTAGGAAAAAATCAAAACGTACTGCGGCTGACCCTTGTGTCCGGCGGGAGCCGGCAGATTGCCGGGGTTCTTTTCGGCGGGGTGGAGGAGTTTATGGACTATGTGCGGGAGCAGTTTGGAGAGGACGCCCTTACCGATGCCCTGCATGGCAGGGAAAATGCCATCCGGTTATCCATTGTCTATTCTACGAAACTGGATACCTATCGGGATACGGAAAGTCTGCAGTTCGTGATTTCATCTTATCGTTGAAAAATAGCCGCGGACATTGTAAAATAGAGTCAGTGGAGGGATAACATGTTCGGCAGAAATAAAGCAAATCAGGAAGAATTAGAAAAGTTAAGACAGACGCTTCAGGTGGATGATGAGTTTTTTGAGAGCGTCGAAGAAAAAAAGGATATGTTTGATGCAACCGTATCGGAGCTGGAGGGCTCCAGAAAACAGGCGGGGGCAGATATGGAGCAGATCCGGCAGAATATTTCCAACGCTGCAGAGCTGGCACAGGGCAATGTAGAGTTGGAGAATGGGCTTGCCGTCTCCTTTCAGGAACTGGCCTTTAAGGCTGGGGGCATGGAAGGCAAGCAGGAGGAAGTCCGAGAAAATTTTCGCGAGGTGCTGGAGAAAACTACGGAGTTAGTAGATGCCAATAAGCATTTTACCTCACCGTCCAAGTATCTGAACGAGGCACCGGCAAAGTTCAGATCCCGGAACAAGGATATGACAAGGCAGCTGGATCAGATGGAGGAATACGGCAAGCAGATGGGCGTGCTGGCGCTGGATGCGGCCATTGAGGCGGGGCGTCTGGGAGAAGCCGGCAAGCAGTTTGTTGCTTCTGCGGAGGCTATCCGAAGCTATGCTTCCCATTATGATGAGGTGATTGCCAGTGTCAGAAAACAGCTTACCGAATCTGAAACGGAGATTCAGAGACTGGAAGAGGAAGTTCACCGGCTTGTGACGCTTTTGAAGGATAATAACATTGCTGCCGCCAAACTGATGAAGAACTGCGGTGATGTGGTCAGGGAGGCTGACCGGGCAGGAGAGGTTTCCTTAATTCAGGATCTGTCTGCCATGATGGATCAGATGACGGTTCTTAAGAATGCGGATGATGAGATCGTAAAGTCGGAGGAGCGTAACCGTATGCAATTGGAGGATCTTGCGGAGGAATTTGATTCCCAGACGAAGAATCAGAGGGAATTGGCACAGATCGTGGATCCGTTTTTCCGGCATCAGGTGGAACGTAAGGCTGACCGGAAAGAGTGATGCGTATAAGAAAAGTCCTGAGTGCGTGAACACCCAGGACTTTTTTATCGATGCTCAACAGAGAGCTTACTGCGGGATTTACGCGGTGCTGTGGAGAAGGAGAAATTCCTCCGGTAAACCAGAAGATACATGACATAAGCCAGCAGAAAGGCCGTAACTACGTCAAATACCGAATGCTGCTTCAGAAACATGGTGGCAAGAACGATGCTGACCATCAGCACAAAGGATAAAAGCCGGATGGTTTTGTTCTGACCAAGCTTCTCATTGTGGGAAATCGCAAGATGGATCCCGATGGAGTTGTACACATGGATGCTTGGAAACAGGTTCGTTGCGGTATCTGTGGAATATAAAAATTCACAGAGCATGGTGCACAAATTGTGGTGAGTATAATAGGCCGGGCGAAGGAAATGCCCGTTGGGATACAAAGTGGATACCACCAGAAACACAGTCATTCCTGTATACAGGAAAGCACACATTTTGTAGAAATCCTTTTTGCTGGTTAAGGCCATATAGATGAAGCCGAAGGCCACATAGGCAAACCACAGAAAATACGGAATGATAAAGTACTCACAGAAGGGAATGTAATCATCCAGCGCAACGTGAATCACGTGAAACCGGGTGGTCACGTTTTTTTCCAGGTAAGCAAACCATATCATGTACACCGGAAAATACAAAAGCAGAAGCAGATGATTATACTTGTCATATAAATTTCGAAATCCTAACTTGAAGCGTTCCATCGTAAAATCCCCTTTACACTTGCATTGTGACTCATTACGCTAATGAGTATAGCACCTCTTTGCTCAGCCGACAATAGGCTTCACGCAATGTTCATAAAATGTTAAGCATTGGGGGATGTTGACAGGGGAAACCCCGGGAAATATAATAAAAATCGTGTGACTGTTCAGAACCATGAACAGTTTAGTTACTAAAAATCACAGTAAATATATAGAAAACCAAGAGGAATCATGATGAATACAAAAGAGAAAAAAAGGATAATCATTCCGATGATTTTGGGTCTGCTCCTTCTGGTCTATCTAGGACTGGGCTTCTATTTTCAAAATCACTTTTTCCCCCGCACCAGGCTGGACGGGCGCAGTATCGGTGGATATACCCCGGAGAAGCTGAAGGAGGAAATGACGCAGGAGATTCATTCCTATACCCTGACCCTGGCAGAACGGGAAGGAAAGCGGGAGGAAATCCGGGGTGCAGACATTGCCCTGGAGCCGAAATGGGAAGGAACCATCGAGCAGCTTCTTTTACAGCAGCCGGCCTTCGGATGGCCGCTTCAGCTTTTCTTCCGGCATGATCTGACCGGCAAAACCCTGGTGGAGTACGATGAGAGCAAGCTGACAGAGAAACTGATGGAATTGGACTGTATGGACGAGAAGAAGCAGGTGAAGCCAAAGAGTGCATCCTTCTCCAAGTATGATCCCAAGGTGGGATTTACCGTAAAGCCATGTGTTCCGGGCACAAAAATTGATGAAGAGAAAATGTCAGGGGCAGTAAAGGCTGCGGTCAGTGAGATGGCCCAGGAGCTTTCCCTGGAGGGGGCAGAGGTCTATGTGGCTCCGAAGGTGCTGGATGATGATGAGAGGCTGGCGGAAGCCATCCAACGGCTGAATCAGTATGCAAAGAGTGTGATTACCTTCCGGGTGGGGGAGGACACGCGGGTACTGGATGCCACGGAATTCGGGGAATGGTTTAAACTCAACAAAAAGTTAAAGCCGGTGATCCGGCAGGATAAGGTGGAGGAGTACGTCCATTTCCTGGCAGCTTGCTACAACACCTGCTATTCGGAGAAAAGACTTATGACTTCCTATGGCACAGAGGTCACCATAGCCGACAGCCATTATGGATGGAAGGTGGATGAGGAGGCTGAGAAAAAGCAGCTTATTGCAGACATTAAGGCCGGAAAGGCCGTGACCCGGGATCTCAATTACACCATGACAGCCAATTCCCATGGAAAGAATGATTATGGAGATTCCTATGTGGAGATCAATCTCACGGCACAGCATCTCTTTTTGTATAAGGATGGAGAGCTTGTGATCGATTCGGATTTTGTATCGGGAAATGTTGCCAGAAACAATGCTTCTCCCACCGGCGCTTATGGAATTTTCTGGATGAAGAGGGACGCCATTCTCCGTGGAGATAATTATGCCACACCGGTTTCCTACTGGATGCCCTTTGCCGGCAATGTGGGAATGCATGATGCCACCTGGCGCAGCCGCTTCGGGGGAACGATTTACAAATACAACGGATCCCATGGATGCATCAATCTGCCGGTTTCAGTTGCGAAGACCATTTTTGAGACGGTGGAAAATAATTATCCGGTACTGGTTTATGAACTGCCGGGAACGGAGAGCAGCACCGGAACGGACCCGGCAAAGGCGAAGGCGGCGTCGGACCTCATTGATGCCATCGGTAAGGTGACGAAGGAGTCGGGACCTGCCATTGAAAAAGCCCGGAAAGCCTATGATAAGCTCAGTGCCACGGAGAAAATCAGCGTGAAGAATGCCAACCAGCTTGCGAAAGCCCAAAAAAGATATAAGAAGCTGCTGACTGGTGCGTAGAAGTTTCCGTTCTTTACTTTTTTTGAGAATGCGGTACAATGGAAAATGATTCATGAAGAGATTCACTAGGAGGAAATATGAAAAACTGGGAAAATAATATCAGAAAGGTTGTGCCCTACGTTCCCGGGGAACAGCCGAAAAATACAAATGTCATTAAGTTAAATACCAACGAGAATCCCTATCCGCCGGCGCCGGGGGTAAAAAAAGCCTTAGAAAGTTTTGATACCGACCGACTGCGGCTGTATCCGGATCCCCTGGTGGGAGATCTGGTGCAGGCAATTGCAGAGGTGTTTCAGGTGCAGAAGGATCAGGTCTTTGTGGGTGTGGGTTCGGACGATGTTCTGGCCATGCTTTTTATGACATTTTTTAATTCCGATCAGCCGATCCTGTTTCCGGATATTACCTACTCCTTTTATGATGTGTGGGCTGATATGCTTAGGATTCCCTATGAGCAGATTCCGCTGGATGACAGTTTTCGGATCCGGCCGGCGGACTATGTAAGACCAAATGGCGGCATTGTATTTCCAAATCCAAATGCGCCTACGGGAGAACTGTTGGAGCTTTCGGAGATTGAGAAGATCATCGCGGCAAATCCGGATGTGATCGTCATCGTGGATGAAGCATATATTGACTTTGGGGGTGTCAGTGCCCTGCCGCTGATCGAGAAGTATGACAATGTGATCATCGTGCAGACCTTTTCCAAGTCCCGCTCCATGGCAGGATCCAGAATCGGTTTTGCCATCAGCAATCCGACACTGATCAAATACCTGAATGATGTGAAATATTCCTTCAATTCCTATACCATGGACGCGCTGACCATTGCACTGGGAACTGCGGCTGTGAAGGATACGGCATATTTTGAGGAGACCAGGGAAAAAATTATTAAAACGAGAGAGTGGACCAAGGAGCAGCTTCGCGAGCTTGGCTTCGTGTTCGGGGATTCCAAGAGCAACTTTATTTTTGCAAAGCATCCGAAGGTTTCCGGGGAGCAGCTTTTTGAGGAACTGAAGAAGCATCATATCTATGTGCGTCACTTCAGTAAGCCTGCGCGGATCAATGAATATCTCCGCATTACCGTTGGAACGGATGAGCAGATGAAAACGCTATTGGATTTGCTGCGGGAGATTCTTCCGAAGTAGTCTTCCTGTAGTCTGCAAGAAAATGATAAGAAATGAGGACGAAACTATGTTAAAAGATTATCTGTGGATTTTTTTGATTTCCATGGTGCCCCTGATAGAGCTTCGTGGAGCGATCCCGGTGTCCCAGATCAGAGGACTGCCCATCGTTCCTTCCTACGTGATTTCCATTATCGGAAATATGCTTCCGGTTCCCATTATTTACCTGTTTGCCAGAAAAGTACTGATGTGGGGGGCTGATAAGCCGGTGATCGGTAAGTTTTTCTCCTGGTGTCTGGAGAAGGGAGAAAAGGGGGGAAAAAAGCTGCAGGCCAAGGCCGGACGGGGGCTTTTTCTGGCTCTCCTGTTATTCGTGGGAATTCCTGTGCCCGGTACCGGGGCATGGACCGGGACTCTGGCAGCCAGCATTCTGGATATGGATTTTAAATCTACCACTGCTGCGGTAATGCTTGGGGTTCTTCTGGCAGGGGTCATTATGATGGTGTTGAGTCTCGCCGGGGTGTCCCTGTTTTAAAAACGAAACCATCAGAAGGTAATTTTCATGAAAGATAAAAAGAAGTCAAAAAGAACGATTTCCCGGGAAATCCGCTGGGATAAGTTGGACAATACGGCACATCTGTTTCCCTCCATTGCAGGGGAAAACATGACCAATGTGTACCGGATCAGTGTGGTGCTGAAGGAGGAAATTCAAAGGGAAATCCTTCAGGAGGCTCTCGACAGAGTGCTGCCGAAGATCGATGGCTTTAACGTGCGGATGCGTACCGGTGTTTTCTGGTATTATTTTGAGGAAAATGGGAAAAAGGCTCCCACGGTCAGGGAGGAGAACCGTTTCCCCTGCCGGTATATCAGGCAGAACAAGAACCGGAATTATCTGTTTAGGGTCAGCTATTATAAGAACCGTATCAATCTGGAAGTATTCCATGTGTTGACGGATGGCATGGGCGGTATCAATTTCCTGAGAGAACTGACCTACCAGTATCTGCGGCTGGTGCATCCCGAACTGAAGGAACAGTCGGGAGACAGCTTAAGCGAGGATACCTCCTTGAGCCGGGAGGACAGCTTTGTAAGAAATTATAAGCAGAGCAGGCCCAGTGGCTTTCATAAGGAAAAGGCATATCTCATCAAAGAGAACCGGCTTCCGGCAGGGGAGTTTGGGGTGATGCACGGCATCATGTCCGTGAAGGAATTAAAGGAGATTGCCCACCGATACGGGGCTTCCATCAATGAATATCTGGTTTCTGTGTTCGTGTGGAGTGTGTACAGGGAACTGTTTCACGGGATGCCGGGGAAGCGGCCCATCCGGGTGGCCGTTCCGGTCAATTTACGGCCTTATTTTGACTCTGATACTACGAAAAATTTCTTTGTGATGGTTTCCGCAGAGTTTCGGCCTGAGAAGGATTCCTACACCTTTGAAGAGGTGGTAAAGATCGTGTGTGACAGCCTCCATGCCCAGATCAGCAAGGAGCATCTGGAGGATCTGTTTTCTTACAGTGTGTCCAACCAGATGAATAAGCTGATGCGGCCGATTCCGCTGTTTATCAAGAATATCGTCATGCGGCTGGTTTACGAGAAATCAGCGGTGGCCAACACCACCACCATCACCAATATCGGCAATGTAAAGATTGAAGAGTTGTACAAGCCATATATTGATTATTTTCATGCATTTCTTGCCATGTCCAAGGGGCAGTCCATCAAGGGAACCATCTGTTCCTATCAGGACACCCTGGTATTTACCTTTAGCTCAATTTTTTCGGAAGCACTGGTACAGACGGCGTTTTTCCGGAAAATAGCATCGGATGGGGCAGAGGTTAAGATTGAGACGAACGGAGTGTATTATGAATAGATGTCAGAAATGTCACGTGGTAATTCTGGATGATACGGATCGGTGTCCTCTCTGCCAGCATGTGCTGCAGACGGACGGAGGGAAGCAGGAGAACAGTTATCCCAATGCAATTGAAGTGACAAGGCGGTTTCGTTTTTGGGAAAATTTGTTTTTGTTTCTGTCAATCCTGATAGAAACTCTTTTGATTGTGATCAATTATTCCGCAGATCCCCTGTTTCCCTGGAGTCTGGTGGCGGGAATTGTCTTTTTGTATCTGAATACAGTGCTTTGGATGACCCTGGTGGGAAAGAGCAGTCTGTTGTTTAAAATACTGAGTCTGATCATGCTGGCGGTCATGATGCTACCGGGAATCGACTATCTCACCGGTTATCGGGGATGGTCTTTAGACTATGTGCTGCCCAGCGGGATTCTGACTTTGGATGCGGTGCTTTTTGTGCTGATCCTCGTGAACCGGAGAGGGTGGCAGAGCTATATGATGGCAGAACTGATCACCGTGCTGATTTCGGTGGTTCCTGTAATCTTTCGGATTACAGGACTGATCCAGTTTCCCTACCTTGTGTGGCTGGCATTCGCCGCATCGGTATTCTTATTCCTGGGGACACTGATTCTCGGTGACCGGCGTGCCCGAACAGAATTAAAACGGAGATTTCATATATGAGTGAGAGTGAAGCAAGCACCAAGGGCCGTGTGATCGCGGACCTTCTATCGCATCTGACCAATGATTTTCAGATTGGCAAAAAGATAAAAAGTGGTGAATTGAGGAAACGCTTAAAGGAGCCACCGTGGATTCCACCGGCCTGTTTTAACATGACCACCATTCCCATGGAAAATTTTTCCATGAAGCTGCTTTCCCTGAAGGAAAATCCCAATACAGATCATGTGATCCTGCAGCTTCACGGAGGCGGCTATATGGGAGCTGTCAGGAATGCTTACTACGTCTTTGCGGGGCTCTATAACGAGGTCAGCCGCGGCTGTAACGTGTTGACGCCGGATTACCGGGTTGCACCGGAGCATAAATACCCGGCCGCCCTGGAGGATGCATTAGCTGCCTATCAGTGGCTTCTGGACAGCGGCTTTTACGGGGAGCAGATCATTCTGGCGGGAGATTCCGCCGGGGGCGGTCTTGCCATGGCTTTGTGTATGTACCTGCGGGATCATAATCTGCCCATTCCCGGCGGTATTGTTGCCATGTCTCCATGGACGGATCTCACCGCCAGCGGCGAGTCCTACACCACCAACTATGAGAAGGATCCCCTTTTTGGAAATACAAAGGAGAGCCTGATCTATCAGAACGACTATCCGGGGGATTACGACAAGATGGACTGTTACATATCCCCCTTGTTTGGAAGCTTTAAGGATTTCCCACCCATGCTGATCCAGGTGGGGTCCATCGAGATGCTCTTAAGCGATTCCGTCTCTGCCGCGGCTAAGGCCAGGCAGCAGGGCGTAAAGGTGCGCCTCAGCGTCTACGAGGGCATGTTCCATGTATTCCAGATGGCGTACCTCAACATCCCGGAGTCAAAGAAGGCCTGGGCGGAGGTAGGGAAATTTATGGATGTGCTGTGGAGTGACGCCAGACTCTGAGCTTACCGGGCAATTTACCAACGAAAATGGTCCATATGGATTTGCGCACGGGAAATACAAAGGCGCTTCGCTTGAAGGTGTATTTCCCGTGCGCATTTTTGTGTATAGAGGCATTTTCGACCACCTATGTGAGAAAAACGACCACCTATGGATAAACTATGGAATTTATTTCTGATCAATGTATACTACAATGCATAGAAAGGAGGTTGGCTATGAGAATCAACATTAAGATTGATGCAGATTTTGAAGAGCCTGAAGCATTGATTACAACAGCCTGTATGACGGACGAGGTAAATCGGGTGATCGACTTTATCAACAGGTCAGAAGAGGCAGCAACCGTCATTTCCGGTTTCAAAGACGATAAAGTGACATTGTTAGAGCAGGAAGAACTGGTTCGCATCTATGCAGAAGACGGGAAAATATTTGCAAAGAAAGGGCAGGAACTGTATCAGATTCGGCTTCGGCTTTATGAATTAGAGGAGCGGTTAGATAATCATCTGTTTGTAAGGATATCGAATTCAGAAATTGTGAATCTGAAAAAGATTAAGAGCCTTGATTTGAGCTTTGCAGGAACCATTTGTATGGAATTGTCCAACGGAGATGCAAGTTATGTTTCCAGAAGATATGTTTCCAAAATTAAAAAATTATTAGGATTATGAGGTGATCATTATGAAGAAAGAATTTGTTGGAAGAATTGGTGTTGGATTGTTAGGCGGTATTGCAGTCAGTTATCTGATTACGGTAGGTATTTCCATTACCCTTGGGGATGGAAACTATTATCCCTGTGTGCCTGGGCTGGTAGAACAGTTCGGAAGTGAGATTATGGCAGTTATTATTCAGACCATATTAAGTGCATTGCTGGGAGCCGGATTTGCCGGAAGTTCTTTTATATGGGAAAAGGACGATTGGAGTCTTTTGAAGCAGACAGGCAGCTATTTTGCAGTTGTTGCAGTGCTTATGATGTCAGTTGCATATGTGTGCCAGTGGATGGAGCATTCACTGAAAGGCGTCTTAAGTTACTTCGCGATATTCTTCGCCATTTTTGTAGTGGTGTGGCTCATCCAATATGCTATTTGGAAGAGACGTATCTCGAAACTGAATGCGAAAATAGCTGATAAAAATTAAAACGGAAAAGTAATCGAAAATCGATTTTAAGGCTGCCTGGTCCAAACGCCAGGCAGCCTTTTTGAAGAGAAAGTTTGATACGTAATTGGATATGTAATCCACGATCACGGTCTGCTTTCGGTCCGGATAGATATAGTTTTCCACATCTACAGCCATCTGCCGAAGTCCGCTTAATCCGCGTTTATTTTTTGCCAATAGGCGAACAGCCGCTGGGCAGCGGAAGAATCGTCGGTTAATCCATATAAATAATCCGTGGTTGTGCCGAAGGACTGGGCGATAAAACTGTCGATGGGGAAGGAGGTGAATTTATTATACATATAAATCTGAGAAGATTGCAAAAGAATTAGATGGATTTAAAATCATTTAAAAATCATCCGCTATGTGATACAATAGATTACATACATATTGAGAATTAGGAGGAAATCATGAGCGATTACAAATTAAATACCAAATGTGTACAGGCGGGCTATACACCGGGAAACGGGGAGCCAAGACAGATCCCCATCATTCAGTCTACAACCTTCAAGTATGATACCAGCGAGGACATGGGCAAACTCTTTGACTTAGAGGCAGAGGGATATTTCTACACCAGACTGCAGAACCCTACCAACGACCATGTGGCTGCGAAGATTGCTGCCTTAGAGGGCGGTACGGCGGCAATGCTCACTTCTTCGGGACAGGCTGCAAATTTCTTTGCTCTGTTCAACATCTGTCAGTGTGGAAGTCATATTGTGGCATCCTCTTCTATTTATGGAGGAACCTTCAATCTGATTTCTGTCACCATGGCAAAGATGGGCATTGAGGTGACCTTTGTTTCTCCGGACTGCAGCGAAAAAGAATTAGATGCAGCTTTTAAAGAGAATACCCGTGCGGTATTTGGTGAGACCATTGCCAATCCGGCATTGACGGTTCTGGATATTGAGAAATTTGCTGGGGCTGCCCACGCCCACGGCGTACCGCTGATTGTGGATAATACCTTCCCTACACCGGTAAACTGCCGTCCTATTGAGTGGGGCGCAGACATCGTTACTCACTCCACCACCAAATACATGGACGGACACGGAGCCGCTGTAGGTGGAGCAATCGTTGATTCCGGCAAGTTTGACTGGATGGCTCACGCAGACAAGTATCCGGGACTCTGCACACCGGATGAGTCTTACCACGGAATTACCTATGCAGAAAAATTTGGAAAAGAGGGGGCTTTCATTACCAAGTGTACAGCCCAGATGATGCGTGATCTTGGCTGCATTCAGTCCCCGCAGAATGCCTTTATCTTGAATCTTGGCCTGGAGTCTTTGCACGTGCGTATGCCGCGTCACGTGGAAAATGGACAGGCGGTCGCTGAATTCTTAGAGCAGCACCCAAAGGTAACTCATGTGAGCTATCCGGGCTTAAAGAGTGATAAGTATTATGAGATTGGTCAGAAATATATGCCAAATGGCGGCTGTGGTGTGGTTTCCTTCGAGCTGGCAGGCGGTCGTTCCGCAGCAGAGAAGTTCATGAAGAATTTAAAGCTGGCAGCCATCGAGACTCATGTGGCAGATGCCAGAACCTGCTGCTTAAATCCGGCAACCTCCACCCATCGCCAGATGACGGAGGAACAGCTTTTGGAGGCTGGAATTCCGGCAGGACTGATCCGTATCTCCTGTGGTCTGGAGGATAAGGAGGATCTGATCGCAGATCTTTCCCAGGCTCTGGAGGTAGTATAGAACAGCAAAAAAAGATTGCTATGTACCTAAAAAACCGTGAGACAGAAAAAACCATTTCTGCCTCACGGTTTTATTTTTGCGTCAAGCTCCTACGCCGTCTTTCCTGTATAAAGCTGGTAATATTTCCCTTTAGCCGCCATCAATTCATCATGGCTGCCCCGCTCGATCACGCGTCCCTG
This sequence comes from uncultured Lachnospiraceae bacterium, assembly GCA_900316805.1. Taxonomy (GTDB): domain Bacteria; phylum Bacillota; class Clostridia; order Lachnospirales; family Lachnospiraceae; genus Roseburia. Next base: position 8,699 of record ONEJ01000059.1, on the reverse strand, counting down.
CTCTAAAACCATGATACAGTCACTGTTGCGGACCGTGGAGAGCCGGTGGGCAATGACGAAGGTGGTGCGTCCCGCCATCAGCTTATCCATGCCGTCCTGGACGATGCGTTCCGTGCGGGTATCGATGGAACTGGTGGCCTCATCTAAGATCAGCACCGGTGGATTGGCAATGGCTGCCCTTGCGATAGCGATCATCTGCCGCTGTCCCTGGCTTAAGTTGGCACCATCACCGGTGAGGATCGTATCATAGCCCTCCGGCAGCTGGCGGATAAAGGTGTCGGCGTTGGCCAGTCTGGCCGCTGCGTAGACTTCCTCATCCGTGGCATTCAGCTTGCCGTAGCGGATATTGTCCATGACACTGGCGGTAAACAGGTGGGTATCCTGCAGTACCATACCCAGAGAATGCCGTAAGTCAGCCTTCTTAATCTTGTTGATGTTGATGCCGTCGTAGCGGATCTTGCCATCCTGAATATCGTAAAAGCGGTTGATCAGGTTGGTAATGGTGGTTTTTCCGGCTCCGGTGGAGCCTACGAAGGCAATTTTCTGGCCCGGTGTTGCATAGAGATCCACGTTGTGGAGCACGGTTTTTTCCGGCACATAGCCAAAGTCCACATCATCAAAGACCACATCTCCCGTCAGACGGATGTAATCCACAGAGCCGTCCGCCTGATGCACATGCTTCCAGGCCCAGAGACCGGTTTCCTCATCCGTTTCTGTGAGTTTGCCGTTTTCCTCTTTGGCATTGACTAAAGTGACGTAACCCTCATCCGTTTCCGGCTGTTCATCCAGCAGAGAGAAAATGCGTTCGCACCCGGCCAGAGCCATGACCACGCTGTTTAGCTGCATGCTGACCTGCTGGATGGGCATGTTAAAGCTCTTGTTGAAGGTCAGGAAGCTGGCCAGTTTTCCAAGGGTCAGACCGCTAAAGCCCGTCAGGGCAAACACTCCTCCCACCATGGCGCAGAGCACATAGCTTAAGTTTCCAATCTGGGCGTTGACCGGCCCCAGATAGTTGGAATAGCGGTTGGCATTGTAGGCACTGTCAAAAAGCTCCTCGTTCAGCCGGTTGAAATCCTTGATATTCTGCTCTTCATGAGTAAAGACCTTTACCACCTTCTGTCCGTTTATCATCTCCTCAATGAAGCCATTGACCTGTCCCAGATTCTTCTGCTGAGCCAGAAAATAGCGGCTGGAGGAGCCTGCAAAGCACTTGGTGGTATAGAGGGTTACCCCCACCATAACCAGTGTCAGAACCGTCAGGGGAACACTTAAGATCACCATATAGATAAAGACATTCACGATGGTCACCAGACTGTTCAGAAGCTGCGGAATACTCTGGCTGATCACCTGCCGGAGGGTATCGATATCGTTGGTGTAAACAGACATGATATCTCCGTGGGAGTGGGTGTCAAAGTAGCGGATGGGCAGATCCTGCATATGGGAAAAGAGATCATCTCTGAGATTCCGGATGCTTCCCTGGGACACATAGATCAGCAGCTTGTTGTAAACAAAGGTGGCGATGACTCCCAGTGCATAAAATCCTGCGACTCTGCCAATGGCTGCAAGAAGCGGCCCATAATCGACCTTCTGGCTTTGTAGCATGGGGGTAATATAGTCATCGATCAGGGTTTTCATAAACATGGTTCCCTGGGTGTTGCAGAGAACACTAAGAAGGATAGAGATCACAACAATGGCATAGAGCGCGCCATAGCGTTTCAGCACATATCCCATCAGGCGGGAAAACAGTTTTCCCGGATTTTTAATTTTCGGTTTTGGTCCCTTTGGTCCGTGTGGTCCCGGCATCAGTCCGCACCTCCTTCGTCAAAATCACCGCCGCCCTGGGTCTGGGACTCATAGACGTCGCGGTAGATGGTGTTATTTTTCAAGAGCTCCTCATGGGTGCCAAAGCCGTTCAGGCGGCCGTCATCCAGCACGATGATCCGGTCAGCCTCCATGACGGAGGAAATTCTCTGGGCAATGATCAGCTTCGTTGTGCCCGGGATTGCTTCCCGGAAAGCCTTTCGGATACGGGCATCCGTTGCGGTGTCCACGGCGCTGGTACTGTCGTCGAGAATCAGGATTTTCGGGTTCTTGAGAAGGGCTCTGGCAATGCACAGGCGCTGCTTCTGACCGCCGGAGACATTGGTGCCTCCCTGCTCAATATAGGTATTGTATTTGTCCGGGAAAGACTGGATAAATTCGTCCGCACAGGCCATTTTGCAGGCATTTATGCATTCCTCTTCCGTGGCATCTGCCTTGCCCCATCGCAGATTGTCCAGGATGGTGCCGGAAAAAAGCACGTTTTGCTGCAGCACCACGGAGACCTCGTTGCGGAGAGTGTCCAGATCATAGGTACGGACATCTTTGCCGCCCACATACACAGCACCTTCGTCCACATCATAGAGACGGCTGATGAGGTTTACCAGCGTGGACTTGGAACTTCCGGTTCCGCCAATGATGCCAATGGTCTCGCCGGAGCGGATAGACAAATTGATGTCATCTAACACCGGAGCCTCTGAAGTGGAGGAGTAGCGGAAGCTGACATGGTCGAATTGTATGCTGCCGTCCGGTACATCGTAATCCGGATCTGCAGGGTTCGCCAGGGTGCTTTCTTCATTGATGACTTCACTGATACGGTTTCCGCTGGCAACACTCATGGAAATCATGACAAATACCATGGACAGCATCATCAGACTCATCAGGATGTTCATACAATAGGTAAGAAGTGCCATCAGATCACCGGTATTTAAGCTGCTGCCCACGATCATATGAGCGCCAAACCAGCTGATTAACAGGATGCAGCAGTATACGGTAAACTGCATGAGGGGGGCATTCCAGATCACAACATTTTCTGCACGAAAGAGCATATGGTAGATGTTCCGGCTGGCTTTTTTGAAACGGTTTTTCTCGTAATCCCCCCGGACGTAAGCCTTGACCACGCGGATGGCAGAGACATTTTCCTGGACGCTCTCGTTTAAGTCATCATATTTGCGGAATGCTGCCTGAAAATAGCCCATGGCTTTTTTTACAATGAAAGCAAGGCAGATACCCAGCAGCACCACCGCAATCAGATAGATGGAAGCCAGCTTCGGACTGATAAAAAAGGACAGAAGCATGGCAGTCACCAGGGATGACAGCGCCCGCACGCACATCCGGAGGATCATCATGTAAGCGTTCTGGATATTGGTCACATCCGTGGTCATACGGGTTACCAGACTTGCGGTGTTAAATTTGTCGATGTTGGCAAAGGAGAAATTCTGGATATTTTCAAACATTGCCTTTCGAAGGTTTTTGCCCAGTCCCATGGAGGCCATGGCAGCATATTTACCGCCCAGCAGACCAAACATGAGGGAGAATACTGCGGTGACCACCATCCACCCGCCGATGATATAGATATGTCTGGTGTCACCTTTGTTGACACCGTCATCGATGATGGATGCCATAAGAAGCGGGATGATCATTTCCATGATGACCTCGCCGAACATGAACACAGGGGTCAGAATTGAAGCTTTTTTGTATTCCTTCACCTGTGCAAGAAGAGTTTTCAGCATAGCAGTTTTTCCTTTCTGTTAAATTTTGTTTCCACTAGATTTCTATGTTAATATAGGAAGTTTATATTGTCAATCGCGCAGTGCTTTTTGGGCAGTAGAGAGTAAAAAGGGGAAAAAGCACAAAAAACAGGCTGGAAATTTGGCTGATTTGTATAGGAGGGTTGAAAAAGCAAGGACTGGAGCGACTTTGGGATAGTTGTGGAAGAAAAAATAACCACATAATATAGAATCTGGATGTTGACAAGAGCACAAGATATAGTGTATCTTGTATGTACGAAAGAAAAACAGGGTACAGACGGCTCTGTTTCAGGAATTTTTCCTTTTGAAAAAGGATTTCTTTTTCGAAAAGGAAGAAGAATATAAGAGGATATATCGCAGGGGATGGAGGAAAGAGTATGAAAATCATTAAGAGAAGCGGCAGCGAGGCAGTTTTCGATATTAAGAAGATCATTGCAGCTGTCAGAAAAGCAAATGATTCCGTTATTGACTATGAGAAGCTGACGGAAAAGCAGATTCAGGAGATCGCGTCCAATGTGGAGACGGCCTGTGAGAATATGAAGCACTCCCCAAGTGTGGAGGAAATTCAGGATATGGTGGAGAACCAGCTGATGAACCAGCGTGCCTTTACGGTAGCCCGTAATTACATTACCTACCGCTACAAGAGAGCGCTGGTGCGTAAGTCTAACTCTACGGACCAGCAGATTTTAAGCCTGCTGGAGTGCAATAACGAGGAGGTTAAGCAGGAGAATTCCAACAAGAATCCTACGGTCAACAGTGTCCAGAGAGATTATATGGCCGGAGAGGTCAGCAAGGATATCACCAAGAGGTTCCTGCTGCCGGAGGATATTGTGGAGGCCCATGAGAAGGGTCTGATTCATTTTCATGATGCAGATTATTTTGCCCAGCATATGCACAACTGCTGTCTGGTAAATCTGGAGGATATGCTGCAAAACGGAACGGTTATCAGCGAGACCAGAATCGATCCGCCGAAGAGCTTTTCCACTGCATGTAACATTGCCACCCAGGCCATTGCACAAATTGCCAGCTCCCAGTACGGCGGACAGAGTATTTCCCTGTCCCACCTGGCTCCTTTCGTGCAGGTCAGCAGAGAGAAATTCCGCGTGCAGGTGCGTGAGGAATTCAAAGCAGTTGGATATGAAATGGACGAGGAGAAGATTAATAAGGTTGCTGAGCTTCGGGTGAAGGAAGAAATCAATCGCGGCGTGCAGATGATCCAGTATCAGGTCATTACCCTTATGACCACCAATGGACAGGCTCCGTTTATTACTGTATTTATGTATCTGGACGAGGTGCCGGAAGGACAGACCAGAACCGATCTTGCAGCCATCATCGAGGAGATGCTGCACCAGAGAATCCAGGGCGTAAAGAATGAGCAGGGTGTATACATTACCCCAGCCTTCCCGAAGCTGATCTACGTGCTGGAGGAGGACAATATTCATGAGGATTCCAAGTACTGGTATCTGACCAAGCTGGCTGCCCAGTGCTCTGCAAAGCGTCTGGTTCCGGATTATATTTCCGAGAAGAAGATGAAGGAACTGAAGGTGGACAAGAACGGCAACGGCAACTGTTATCCATGTATGGGCTGCCGGAGCTTTTTGACACCATATGTAGATCCGGACACCGGAAAAGCAAAATACTACGGCCGATTCAATCAGGGAGTTGTCACCATCAATCTGGTGGACGTAGCCTGTTCCTCTGAGGGGGATATGGATAAATTCTGGAAGATTCTGGATGAACGTCTGGAACTTTGCTATCGGGCACTGATGTGCCGTCACAAGAGACTTCTTGGCACGCCTTCCGATGTGGCACCGATTCTCTGGCAGAATGGTGCGCTGGCGCGGCTGAAGAAGGGAGAACCCATTGACAAGCTGCTTTTTGGCGGTTATTCCACGATTTCCCTTGGCTATGCGGGATTGTGTGAGTGTACCCGTTATATGACCGGGGTTTCCCATACGGAGCCAGAGGTGGGAACGCCTTTTGCCACAAAGGTTATGCAGCACTTAAACGATGCCTGTGCCGAGTGGAAAGCAAAGGAAAATATTGATTTCAGTATTTACGGAACACCACTTGAGTCCACCACCTATAAGTTTGCCAAGTGCCTGCAGAAACGCTTTGGTATTATTGAAGGCGTGACGGACCGCAATTATATTACCAACAGCTATCACGTACATGTGACAGAAGAAATCAACGCTTTCGACAAGCTGAAATTTGAGGCACAGTTCCAGAAGCTGTCTCCAGGTGGAGCCATCAGCTATGTGGAGGTTCCCAACATGCAGGATAACATCGAGGCAGTATTGGCGGTGATGCAGTATATTTATGACAACATCATGTATGCGGAACTGAATACCAAGAGTGATTACTGTATGGCCTGTGGCTACGACGGAGAGATCAAGATTGTTGAGGAAGAAGACAGCGGAAAGCTGGTATGGGAATGCCCGAACTGTGGCAACCGCAACCAGGATATGATGAGCGTTGCCAGACGTACCTGCGGTTATATCGGAACCCAGTTCTGGAATCAGGGCCGTACCCAGGAAATTAAGGAACGTGTGCTGCATCTGTCCAGCAGAAGTCTGAAGATTGACGAAGCGGAGTTTGATGATTAATATATCATTATAGTAAAGAAAAAGGTGTCCCATAATTCAGAATATGAATTATGGGACACCTTTTGGGAGGAAAAAACAAAATATGCATATTGGAGAGATTATGACGGCCGATTGCGCCAATGGAATCGGTATGCGGGTCAGCATCTTTGTATCCGGATGCACGAATCATTGCGAAGGTTGTTTTCAACCGCAGACATGGGATTTTGACTATGGTCTGGAATACACACCAGAAATGGAACAGCAGATCATGGATGAATTGGCAAGGCCATACTATACCGGACTGACGATTCTTGGAGGCGAACCCTTCGAACCGTCGAACCAAAAGGTTCTTGTGAATCTGATCAGACGTGTGCGTGCTGAAATACCAGGCAGGACCATCTGGATGTACAGCGGATTTACCTATGACAGGGATCTGATTCCCGGCGGATGCAGATACACGGAAGTCACAGATGAGATCTTAGATCACATCGACGTTCTTGTGGATGGCAGATTCGAACGGGATAAGAAGAATATCATGCTTAAATTCCGCGGTTCCGAGAATCAGAGGATCATAGATATGCGTAAGACCCGCGTAGCCGGTAAGGTGGTGCTGGATCCGCTGAATAATTGACATTTTCGTGCCAGGTCACTTCGGCCTGGCACGAAGAAGTTGGTAAAATATCAATACTTGGATTTGCAAAATACTATAAAAAGTGGCAAAATAGACATATCAATAGATTAGATACATAGAGGGAGCAAAAAATCATGCGAAAACAGTGGAAACGTCTCATGGGATTTCTGTGTTACGGAGCCGGAATTGTCTGCTCATTGTACTACGGATTATGGAAGCTTCTGGTATTGCCTGTAGGCTCGCTTATTTCGGCATGGATGGCAGGAACGATTACCCTGACATTTGTTGTGGCCTGTGGAATTAAGATACTGGTTTCCACCACACTGGCAGGACTCATCTGGTGCATCGGTTACATGGGGTATAATTACTTCAAGGGAACAGATGATCCGGATTGGGAAGCAATGGAAGAACACTATCGGGAAAAAACAGAGGAAGGCAGGCACACATTGTGATTTTACGGGTTCCGGATTATTATGAAGAATTCTCCTGTATCGCCAGCCACTGCAAGGACAGCTGCTGCGCGGGATGGGAAATTGATATTGATGAGGATTCTTACGCTTATTACAAAAGCTGTGAGGGTGCCTTCGGAGACCGTCTCAGGGAAAGTATGTATGTGGCAGAGGGTGGCGGATACCGCTTTAAGCTGAAGGAATCGAAGCGGTGCGCCATGTTAAACGATAACAACCTCTGTGATCTCTATAGGGCATTGGGGGAGGAGGCACTGTGCGAGGTGTGCACGGAGTATCCCCGCTTCAGCCTGTTTTATGGAAATGTGGAGCAGAAGTGCCTAAGTCTCTCCTGCGAGGAAGTAGGAAGAATTCTCTTTGAGCGGGAGAAGAAGGTGTTTTTTGTGGATCACGAGATGCCGGATTACTACGAATGCGGCGGTGAGGCGGAGAATCGCTGCGAGGAGATGGAAAATTGCAGCCGGGAGGCAGAAAATTGCAGAGAAAAGAAAGAAGACTGTGACGAGGAGGAAGACCCGGCTTTCATCACTTTTATGGAGCAGGTGCAGAATCGGGCGGTGGAAATCTTACAGGATAGAGGAATGTCCATCGAGGAGCGGATGTGCAGCTTTCTTTCCTTCTGCAGCAGCGCCCAAGATGTGATCAATCACTATCAGGCCAAGGGAGACCCCAGGGTACTTACGGTGCCAAAAGTGCAGCCGGATGGACTAAAGTGGGACAGAAGCTTAAGCTATAGGGATTTCTGTGATAGATTTGCCATATTTATGGAGATGGAGGAACTGGATGATGAGTGGGTGAACACCAAGAAGGAGTTTGCCGGGCTGTTTCGCGAAGATACCTATGAGGCATTACTGACAGCCTTTCTGGAATCTGGTGACTACCGGGAAGTGGATTATGAGCAGCTTCTGGTCTATTTTACCTTCCGTTATCTCATGAATGCGGTATATGACTTTGACCTGATTTCCTATGCCAGACTTGTGGTGGTTGCCACCCTAGTGGTACGGGATATGGATGCGGTAAGGTATCAGAGAAACGGAGGGCATTTTACCACATTAGACCGGATCGATATCGCCAGAATCTTTTCCAAGGAGGTGGAGCACTCCCAGGGGAATGCAGATGACTTAAAGGAAATGTGCATGATGGAGGAGATTGCTTCTCTGGAAGCCTTGAGCCGGCAGATTTAAATAACGAACGAAAACTTCCCCCCCATGGATTTTCCAGCGGCCCCGCCTGCCGCCTGAATCCTCCGGGGATGGGTAGCGGAACATTTCGCACAAATTGCGTAGATTTGTCAGGTATCGGATTTCGGCTCGAAGTTCGTGTACATTCGCCAGCTGAACTCTTCCGGCCTGGAGTCCGTCTGGGACAGACACTCTCAGGATGCCTGCACCTAGTGCGAGTAAATGCCTCTATCCACAGAGCTTATTGGGCACGGGAAATACAAACG
>ONEJ01000056.1 GCA_900316805.1 uncultured Lachnospiraceae bacterium | reverse complement strand
TGGGCTTAAGTGGACTCGAACCACCGACCTCACGCTTATCAGGCGTGCGCTCTAACCGGCTGAGCTATAAGCCCTTATGTATTCAGCACTTTCTGTATGTTACCCTATTTTTTCCCATTCGTCAAGCTTTTTTTGCAAAAAACTTGTTGACAACCGGCAATGGAGTCGGTATATTAGAAAAGTATCATTTCACTGTATACATATGCGGGCATGGCGGAATTGGCAGACGCGCCAGATTTAGGTTCTGGTGTCCATGACGTGCAGGTTCAAGTCCTGTTGCCCGCAGTAAGAGGCTGACATTTTGTCAGTCTTTTTTTACACGCTTCCCGACAGCAATAAAAAGAGCCTGCCGTAATTAATACGACAGGCTTATATATTAGATCGGGATGACAGGATTCGAACCTGCGACCTCACGGCCCCCAGCCGTGCGCTCTAACCAACCTGAGCCACATCCCGCAAGGAAATTATCCAGACTCCCCGCTGATAAGGATCAATCTTTCCCTTCAGCGAGGTGTCATAATTAACCGACTCATTCCGAAAGACATTTTACCATGAGTGCTTTCAAAAATCAAGATAACTTTTTCAAAGCTTCTACAACCGCCGGAAACTCCATAAAATGAGAGGCCTTTACCAGTATATAATCTCCCTCTTTTACGTAATCCAGAAGCTGCGGCAGCATCTCCTCCCGGGTTTTAAAATAATAAATATCGCATGCCGGATTAGCAGCTGCGGCATCTGCATATTCCTCTGCCAAAACACCGACGCAGAAAAGTGCATCAATGCCGGACTGGGCAACAGCATCACCAACACCATGATGGAGCGCTCTCTCGTCTGTTCCCAATTCCCCCATATCCCCAAGAACCGCAATTCTTCTTCCCGGTATATGTGCCAGCACGTCAAGGGATGTTCTCATGGAAACGGGATTTGCATTATAGCAGTCATCTATAATTGTCATTCCGTTTACATGAAGAAGGTTTGTGCGTCCGGCAATGGTCTTCGCAACGGCAATCCCGTTACGGATTTCTTCCAGAGAAAGCCCCAGCGCAAGCCCCACAGCAGTTCCTGCCAGCGCGTTATATACATTGTGTTCGCCGGGAATCGGAATCCTTGCAGTAAAGCTGCCGGAGGGAGTATGGATTTCTGCCTGCATGCCCTCCAGCCCCAGATTCTTCACATCAGAAGCATAAATACTTTTCCTGATATCAAAGGAAGAATTTTGATCTATTCCGTAAAAAATTGCCGCCTTTCCATTGACCACACTCTTTGTGCAAAGCTTATCGTCATCCCCATTCAGAATCACGGTTCCCCCCGGCTGCAGATGGTCGAACATCTCCGTTTTTGCTTTTAAAATTCCGTCTCTGGTGCCTAAATTTTCCAGATGGCAGAGTCCGATATTCGTAATCACGCCGATATCCGGCTGAGACATTGCTGCAAGCCGATGCATCTCTCCAAAATCAGAGATTCCCATTTCCAGTACCGCCACCTCATGCTGGGCACGAATTTTAAAAATGGTAAGAGGAAGTCCGATTTCGTTATTAAAATTCCCCTCAGTCTTCAATACGCGGTAATGCTGGGACAGAACAGAAGCTATCATTTCCTTGGTGCTGGTTTTACCCACACTCCCTGTAATACCAACCACCTTGCAGGACAGCTGCGAACGGTAAAATGCGGCAATCATTTTCATAGCCTCTTCCGTGGAATCTACCAGGATATATGGTCCCGCCGGCTGCTTTAATTCATACTCGCTCAATACAGCGAGAGCCCCCTGCGAAAACACCTGCGGGATAAAGTCATGCCCGTCTACCCTTGCTCCTTTAATCGGAATAAACAGATAGCCCTCCTTTACCTGTCTGCTGTCGGTAACGGCTCCCGTAATCTCTTTTTCCTTCTGCCCGGATGATCCGATATAAGTTCCGCCACATGCCTGTGTGATATTCATAAGCGTCATGCCCCGAAGAGGACAAAGAGCGGTATTTTCATATTTCTTTTCCATTATCATCCCTCATATTTTTTCATGGAAATATTGATCAGCTTCTCACACAACTCATTAAAATTGATTCCAACCACAGCCGCCTCCTGTGGCAGCAGGCTGGTCGGTGTCATTCCCGGAAGTGTGTTGGCCTCCAGGCAGTAAATATGGTTCCCGTCATCCACAAGGAAATCGGAACGGGAATAAGTATCCAGCCCAATAGCATCTGCTACATCCTCTGCATACTGCTTCATTTTGGATGAAATTTCTTCCGGAAGATCTGCCGGACAAGTCTCTACGGCACTGCCTGCTTTATACTTATTCTTATAATCATAAAAGCCCTCGATGGGAGCAATCTCAATCACCGGAAGTGCCTTTCCCTCCAGCACACCTACGGAAAATTCGCGGCCTTCTACGTATTCTTCAATGACCAGTTCATCCTCCCAACGGAAGCCTTCATCCAGTGCAGCACGAAAATCGTCAGCATTTTTTACAATGGTAACTCCGATACTTGACCCTCCACAACAAGGCTTTACCACACAGGGCAGAGAAACCGGAAGCTTCGTCACATCATCCTCACGATTTTCTTTTTTCATGGAAATTCCTGCAGGAACCGGAACTTTTGCCTGCATCAGCACCTGTTTTGCCATCCCCTTATTCATGGCAATGGCACTGCTCAGATAATCACTGCCGGTATAACGAATTCCAAACAGATCAAAGGCTGCCTGAAGCTTTCCATTCTCCCCATTTTCGCCATGAAGAGCCATGAAAACAATATCTGCCATCTGGCACATTCTAATAACATTCGGTCCAAAGAAACAAGGCGACTGATCCTTTCTGGACGCCTTTACAGCTGCAAGATCCGGTGCAGTCTCCGGGATATCTTCCGTTTTTACACTGATTTCCTCTGATTTTTCAAAAATATGATCCAGATTTTCTTCTTTATCACTGTAGCCCATGAACACATCCAAAAGAATCACACGATGTCCATTCTCCCGAAGTGCGGAGGTTACCATGCTTCCTGTCTTAAATGATACGTCCCGCTCTGTGCTGAGTCCTCCTGCCAATACTATGATATCCATGCTCCAACCTCTTTCCTATTTTTCTTTAAAACCTTTGTTATCCATTATATACACGAATGTATAAAGAAACAAGTATCCATCTGTAACTAGTACACTGAATAATAAGTTCCTAGCCATATGGATTGTCTGAATTTCCATCTGCTTCGTTGGATTATTCGGTGTACTAGCAAAAAGCTCCGAGAAATCTCGGAGCCTCTACTGCTTCATTTAATGAGACACGGGGGATTCGAACCCCCGACAACTTGATTAAAAGTCAAGTGCTCTACCAACTGAGCTAGTATCCCATATTATTTTGTAACTGGTAAGACGGCTTTAGTCGTAAGGAATCCTCCCACTTCGTGGATCCCTCCTTGCGACAGTCGTAGTCGTAAGGAATCCTCCCACTTCGTGGGTCCCTCCTTGCGACAGTCGTAGTCGTAAGGAATCCTCC
>ONEJ01000053.1 GCA_900316805.1 uncultured Lachnospiraceae bacterium | reverse complement strand
TTCTAGCCGTAGCCCCCGCTACGCCGTCGAAAATCCGCCTTGCATATGAAAATTCATACTTCGTCATATAGCCAGATACTTATTATTCGGTGTACTAGTGCGAGTAAATGCCTCTATCCACAGAGCCTATTGGGCCCGGGAAATACAAACGCGCTTCGCATGAACGTGTATTTCCCGGGCCCGCTTTTGTGTATAGAGGCATTAACTCGCACACGGCTTAGCATAAATCGAGTGTCTGCCCCAGACGGACTCCAGACCGGAAGTGTCCAGCTGTCGAATGAACATAAATCATCAAAAGAGCCGAAATCCGATACCAGACAAATCAGCAATTTGACGCGGGTTCCGCGGTCCCATCCCCGGAAATCTCTGGCGGCAGACGCAGCTGTGGGAAAATCCCTGAGAGAAAAAATTTGAAAAAACTCTTGAAGGTAACCTAAGGTCACCTTTTATACTATAGAAAAAGAGTTATGATGAGGAGAAAAGGAGGCAGCAATGACCATTATTGTGACCGGAGGTGCCGGCTTTATCGGCAGCAATTTTATTTTTTATGAATTAGAGAAGCACAAAGAAGACCGCATCGTCTGTGTGGATTCCCTGACCTACGCAGGAAATCTTTCCACTCTGGAGCCGGTCATGAACCAGCTCAATTTCCGCTTTGTGAAGCTGGATATCTGCGACAGAGAAGGTGTATACCGCCTGTTTGAGGAGGAGAAGCCCCAGGTAATTGTGAATTTTGCGGCAGAATCCCATGTAGACCGCTCCATTGACAATCCGGAAATTTTCCTGCAGACCAATATCGTTGGTACCTCAGTGCTGATGGATGCCTGCCGGAAATATGGAATCGACCGTTATCATCAGGTATCTACGGATGAGGTGTACGGAGATCTGCCTTTGGACCGGCCGGATCTGTTTTTCCATGAGGATACCCCGATCCACACATCTAGTCCCTACAGTACTTCAAAGGCTTCTGCTGACCTGCTGGTGATGGCTTATCACAGAACCTATGGACTTCCTGTGACCATCAGCCGCTGCTCCAACAACTACGGCCCTTACCAGTTTCCGGAGAAGCTGATCCCGCTGATGATCGCCAACGCTCTGGCAGACAAGCCTCTTCCGGTATACGGTGAGGGACTGAACGTGAGAGACTGGCTCTATGTGGAGGATCACTGCAAGGCCATTGATCTGATCCTTCGGAAGGGAACCGTTGGGGAGGTATACAACATTGGCGGACACAATGAGATGAAGAATATCGACATCGTGAAGCTGATCTGCCGGTATCTGGATAAACCGGAGAGTCTGATCACCCATGTGACGGACCGGAAGGGACATGACATGCGTTATGCCATTGATCCGACGAAAATACATAATGAATTAGGCTGGCTCCCGGAGACAAAATTCCAGGATGGAATCAAGATGACCATTCAGTGGTATCTGGACAATAAAACCTGGTGGGAAAATATTGTAAACGGGGAGTACCAGAACTACTATCGCAAAATGTATGGCAACAGGAAGGAAATGTAATGAAAGTATTTGTAACGGGTGTGGCCGGACAGCTGGGGCATGATGTGGTAAAGGAACTTCTCTCCCGGGGCATAGAGACGGTGGGGTCAGATATTCTGCCGGACTGTGATTCGAAGGCCCCCTATGTTTCATTGGACATCACAGACCCTGAGGCGGTGAGCCGCACAATGGCTGACATCCGGCCGGAGGTGCTGATTCACTGCGCCGCATGGACGGCAGTGGATGCGGCTGAGGATGAAGAAAACAGACAAAAGGTTTCTGCCATCAATGCCGAGGGAACAAAGAATCTGGCGAAGGCCGCTGCGCAGATAGATGCGAAAATGGTATATATCAGCACGGATTATGTGTTTGACGGACAGGGAACAAAGCCTTGGGAGCCGGACTGCAAAGACTATGCGCCTCTCAATGTATACGGCATGACGAAGCTGGAGGGAGAGCAGGCGGTCTCCTCTCTTCTGGAAAAATATTTTATCGTAAGAATCGCCTGGGTATTTGGGCAGAACGGAAATAATTTTGTCCGGACCATGCTGCGGGCGGGGAAAACCCATGACACTGTGCGGGTGGTGAACGACCAGACCGGAACTCCCACCTACACGCCGGATCTGGCAAGGCTTTTGGCAGATATGATCGGAACGGATCGTTATGGATATTACCATGCGACCAATGAAGGGGGCTATATCTCCTGGTATGATTTTACCGTGGAAATATACCGCCAGGCGGGGCTTGAGACAGAGGTTATTCCTGTCAGTACGAAGGAGTACGGCCTGTCGAAGGCTGCCAGACCCTTTAACAGCAGACTGGATAAGGCAAAGCTTGCAGCCAATGGCTTTACGCCGCTGCCGGACTGGAGAGATGCCCTGTCCAGGTATCTGAAGCAATTACAGGAGGAAACATAAGATGAAGGGAATTGTATTAGCAGGAGGTGCAGGAACCAGACTGTATCCTCTTACCATGGTTACCAGTAAGCAGCTGCTTCCGGTGTATGACAAGCCCATGATCTACTATCCCCTGTCCACACTGATGCTGGCAGGGATCAAAGATATTCTGATCATTTCCACCCCGGAGGATACGCCGCGTTTTGAGGCACTCCTTGGAGATGGCAGCCAGTTCGGACTGAATCTCTCTTATAAGGTGCAGCCGTCTCCGGACGGACTGGCCCAGGCCTTTTTGCTGGGAGAAGAATTTATCGGCGGGGAGGCCTGCGCCATGGTGCTGGGGGATAATATTTTCTACGGGAATGGCTTTGGCAAAATTCTCCGGGCGGCAGCAGAGGATGCGAAGAAGGGGCTGGCTACCGTATTTGGCTATTACGTCAATGATCCGGAGCGCTTTGGTGTGGTGGAATTTGACCAGGAAGGCAGGGCGGTTTCCATTGAGGAAAAGCCCAAGGAACCAAAGAGCAATTATGCCGTGACGGGACTGTATTTCTATCCGGCGGGCGTCAGCGGCGAGGCAAAACAGGTCAAGCCTTCTGCCCGGGGAGAATTGGAGATCACCACCTTGAACGAGCGTTACCTGAAGGAAGAAAAACTGAAGGTTCAGCTTCTGGGAAGAGGATTTGCGTGGCTGGATACCGGAACCATGGACAGCCTGATCGAGGCGGCAGAATTCGTACAGACCATCGAGCACAGACAGGGCGTGACGATCTCCGCACCGGAGGAAATTGCCTATATCAACGGATGGATCGACCGTGAAAAGCTGGCAGAGTCGGCGGCACGTTATGGAAAGAGCCCCTATGGGGAGCACCTGAAGGCTGTGGCGGAGGGCCGTGTCCGATACTAACAAAAACGTTGAAAAGGAGTATAGATCATGGGACAGATTACAGTAGAAAAAAATGTGGGCGGCATAGAAGGCCTGTGTGTGATTACACCGGCCGTTCACGGCGATGAGCGGGGCTATTTCATGGAGACCTACAATGAGAGGGACATGAAAGAGGCCGGCTTTGACATTGATTTTGTACAGGACAATCAGTCCATGTCCGTTAAGGGGGTTCTGCGGGGACTTCACTTCCAGAAGAATTACCCTCAGTGCAAGCTGGTGCGCGCCGTGAAAGGCTGTGTCTTTGACGTTGCCGTGGATCTTAGAGAGGGCTCAAAAACTTATGGCAAATGGTACGGCGTGGAACTGTCGGAGGAGAACAGGAAGCAGTTTCTGATTCCGGAGAATTTTGCACATGGATTTCTGGTGCTTTCCGATGTGGCAGAATTCTGCTATAAGGTCAATGATTTCTGGCATCCCAATGACGAGGGAGGGCTTGCCTGGAATGACCCGGCAATCGGCATTGTATGGCCACAGGTAACAGGAAAATATAACGGAACGCCATCGGCAGAAGGTTATGTGATGGAAGATGGAACACAGTTGACATTGTCTGATAAGGACCAGAAATGGCCGGGGATTTAAAAGCGGAGAAATCCGCTTTTTTTCTTTCGGAAAGATGAGGCTGATGATTGCAGAAAAATTGCCGATATAGTATAATAAGATTAATATTGCAATACATATAGATGTTTTACAAAGGAGCCCCTGGATGATTGATATTCATTGCCATCTTCTGTACGGAGTGGATGATGGTGCCGGGACAATTGAAGAGTCGGTGGCAATGCTGAAGGAGGCCAGAGAACAGGGGATTCATGGCATGATCCTGACACCCCATTACCGCCATGGAATGTTTTCCTATCCGAAGGAGGAAATCGAGGAGCATTTCATGCAGCTAAAGCCCTATGCGGAGAAGCTCGGCATAGCTTTGGCCCTCGGCACGGAGTATCATGTCAACAGCCGCATGGTGGAGGCTTTGAAGGAGGGCCGGTGCCATACTCTGGCAGGCTCCCGCTATGTGCTGAGCGAGTATTCCCATGACAGTGAATTAGCCTATCTGGAGCAGATGACGGAGACGCTGGTGCGGCATGGATATATACCGGTACTGGCCCACGTGGAAAGGTACGCCTGCTTGACAAGAGATCTGGATAGCGTGTACAGGCTCCGGGAGCTGGGAGGCTGGATTCAGGTGAATGCAGATGCCGTACTGGGGCTGGATGGCATGGCAGCGAAGCGGTTCTGCAAGAAGCTTCTGAAGGAGGAACTCGTGGATGTGGTGGCTTCCGATTGCCATGGGATTAAGCGCAGAGCCTGCCATATGGCGGCATGCTATGAGCGGATTACAAAGAAATTCGGTGAGACCTATGCCGGGCAGCTGATGACGGATAATCCCTCCGGAATTCTGGAGAATACACCGGATTTTATGAGATAAAAGCAGGAGAGACTGGGAGAGATACATGGAAAACGTACAGACCCTTGATTACGACAACGAAATAGAGATAGACTTAAAGGATCTATGCCTGGAGCTGTTATCCTTTTGGAAGCTGATTCTGCTGGCGCTGGTGCTGGGAGGTGTCATCGCCTATTCCATGAGCCGGTTTCTGATGGTTCCCCAGTATGAGTCTGTGGCAGAGCTTTACGTACTTTCCAAGAGTACGTCCATCACAAGTCTTGCGGATATTCAGGCCGGAGCCAGCCTGACCAACGATTACATGGTTGTGGTCAAAGGGCGTCCGGTAATAGAGCAGGTGATTGTGAATCTGAAGCTGGACGAGACCTACGGGACCCTTTCGGACAAGGTGGAACTGAATAACCCCACCAACTCCCGTGTCCTTGAAATCCGGGTCAGGGATGAAGATCCCCGGATGGCCAAGAAAATTGCGGATGAGATTGCGAAGGTCAGTGCAGCATTTATTGCAGAGAAGATGGATCAGGATGCACCCAGCACCATCCAGTACGGATATTCTGACGGCAGTCCGGTAAGCCCGAATATCCCGAAAAATACCATTATCGGTGCGCTGCTTGGCGCATTCCTCGCGATTGCAGTGATTGTGATTGCGTACCTGTTTAACGACACAATCATGAACGCGGAGGATGTGGAGAAGAAGCTTGGTCTCAATGTCCTCGGTACACTTCCGATGGAGGATACTGAGTATGACGGAGAGCATAAAGGCGGAAGGAAAGAACCGGACCGGAAGAATAGACATAAGGGAAAGCAGCGGGATAAGGGACAGGTGAAGGCATCATGAAGACAGTGAAATTCGGAAAGCTGAAAAAACAAAGCTATACCATGAAGGAATCCCTGCGTGCGCTGAAAACCAATATCCAGTTCTGCGGTGACGACATCCGCACCCTTGTGCTGACTTCTGCGCTGCCCAATGAGGGAAAGAGTACCGTAACGCTGGATCTGGCAAGATCTCTGACGGAGTCGGGCAAGCGGGTGCTTTTGATCGATACGGATATGCGTAAGTCTGTCTATGTGGGGCGGCTTCGGGCGGTTCCCACAGATGGAGCGGAAATCTATGGTCTTTCCCACTTCCTGTCGGGACAGAAACGGCTGGAGGATGTGCTGTACGGCACGGAGATTCCGGGGCTGTATATGATATTTGCAGGACCATCGGTTCCGAATCCAACAGAGATTTTGGAGAAGAAATATTTTCAGGATCTGCTGAAATTTGCCAGTGAGCATTTTAACTACGTGCTTCTGGACTGTGCGCCTATCGGCGCGGCCATTGATGCAGCCGTGATAGCCAAGAATTGTGACGGTGCGATTCTGGTGGTTGCCCAGGGGATGGCCAGCGGAAGAATGCTGCAGAATGTGAAAAAACAGCTGGAGGCGTCCGGTGTGTGGATCCTCGGCGTGGTACTGAATAAGGTCAAGATGAAGAAGTCCGGCTATTATGGCAGCTACTATGGCAGTTATTATGGCAGCTATTACGGACGGGATCATAAGGATGAGGAATGAGAGGACAAAAACAGAGGGATCCATCAGGACAACTTCATAATGCACTGTATTTCCTTTCCGGCGTAATGTCGGTAATCCTTGTTCTGATTCTTGTTGTGGGGGTGCAGACCAAAGCGCAGAATAACCGGAACATGGAGGATGCGTCAGGGGCAGTGTCCGGGGAAGACGAATGGCTTGTGGAAGCGACAAAACCGGTTACAGAGTCAGAGGAAAATGTGGAAAAGTGGCAGGAGGGCATCGTAACCTACGAAGGCCGGGACTACCGGTACAATACCAGTATCCACACCTATCTGATGATGGGAATCGACAAGGATGAGCCGGTGGCTCCTGCAAAGGATTATATCAGCGGCGGCCAGTCAGACGCCATGTTTCTGCTGGTGGTGGACACCGACAATCAGAAGCTTAAGGTGATATCCATCAACCGTAACGCCATGACTGACATTGAGGTGTACGATGAGGGCGGTTACAGTATGGGAACCATGGAGGGACAGATCTGTCTGCAGCACGCCTACGGCGATGGAAAGAAACTAAGCTGCATGCGTTCTGTGGATGCAGTGGCAAAGATGTTTGGAAATATCCCTATCAGTGGCTATCTTGCCATGAATATGGGGGGAATTCCGCTGATGAATGATGCCATTGGCGGTGTGGAACTGACAGCACTGCAGTCCATCTCGCTGCCGGATCAGGGCGTCTCCATCAAAAAGGGAGAGACGCTTAGGCTGAACGGAACAGAAGCTTACTATTATCTGCGGGGCAGAGATACAGAGGAATTCGGTAGTGCCACCAAGCGGCTTCGCCGTGAGGAGCAGTATATTATCGCATATATGGACAAGCTGAAACGGATATCGGGGGGCAATGCCGCAGGCGTTGTGGATATTTACGATTCCATCTCGGATTATCTGGTGACCAGTGTGGATTTTACCAGCCTGATCACAGAACTGATGGACTACGGATTTTCCCAGGATCAGCTCTATACCGTGCCGGGCGAGATGGTATTGGGGGAACCTGTAAACGGGCAGTCCTATGAGGAGTACCGCATTGATGAAGATGCAATGAAGAAACTCATTATGGATGTATTTTACCAGCCGGTTTCGTAATGGATATATGGTATCCAGTGCGCGCGCACTTGATATATACAGATTTTTGTATGCAGCCCTAAGGGGCGGAAGAGTATATGAGAAAGGAGGGGATAGAGATGAAAAAGGGATTTGCAGGAATTGTTGCCGCAATGCTTTTGGTGTTCACCATGGGAACTACCGTATTTGCAGCATCATTCCCTTCACCGGATGATTCGACGCTGTTGAATGAACAGGCCAAGACGTGGAATAACAATGTTACCAGTGTAACAGCTACGGATTCTAACAATAACCGATACACGGTTACCAAAACCCAGGTTACGGCTGAGCAGGTGTCTAACGCCCACAAGACGGTGAAGGAGATTGACAGTAACGGAGAGGTCATTGCCATGTCCAATCTGTCAGTGAACTCCACCATCGGTGCCAAGGGAATCCAGATCACTATAGGGATTCCGGGAGGAAGTGTCAAGAGCGGGTATCAGGTGTACGTTCTTCATCAGCTGTCTGATGGAAGGTGGGAAACCTTAAAGCCATCCTCCGTCAGCAACGGAGTCGTTAAGGTGACGCTGTATTCATTGTCACCGGTGGCAGTGGTACAGTACCCGGCCAGCTCCAATATCGGCACCAGTGATCCTAGCAAGAATCAGGGTGGAAACGGAGATTCAACGGTGACAGATACGGATAATAACAGTCACAACACCACTGGCGATACGCAGAACAACAGCCAGTCCAATTCGCAGCCGAACAATAACAATCAGAACAACAACCAGAGCAACAGCCAGAGTAATCCGCAGACAAATAACCAGACACAGAATAATCCTGTCAATGTTACGGTTAATTATCCGGGACAGAATACTACAGGAAACGGTACTTCTGGCAAAGGAACCTCCAGCAATGCTTTACCGGCTGGCAGTTCCAATGGTTACACAGCTACAGTGGGAGCTGCAACCTCGCCTAAGACTGGCGCTTCTCTTCCGGCTCTGCCGCTGTTAGCAGTGCTTGCACTTGCTTCCGGCATTGCTGTTTGCGGTAAGAAAGCACACAGTCATTAATTCACTGGATACAAAATAAGGCATACAAGGTCTGTCACAGAGGGCGGTGGAGCAATCTTCCGCCTTCTGTTTCAATGAGAATTGTGTCAGTTCTATAGAAAAGCCTGACATGTTCAGGACAACTGGGAAGAAATTATGGAAAAAGGAAAGAAAACCGCAAGGAATAGAAAGATTAATGTATACAAAATTCTGACGATCCTCCTTTCTGTCGCACTGCTTGTGGTGGTGGGCGTGATGGCGTACAGCTGGATGGTTACCAGACAGGCACAGGCAGAATACGACCGGCTGGCGGAGAAAGTCAACCAGCTGCAGGACAAGCTGGATGATAACCGGATTATGATGCCGGAGGAAACGCAGACGGAAACAATGGAAACATCGGAGAGTATGATCCCGGAGGAGGAGACCGAGAGCACCCGGGAGGATTCCCTGGCGCAGCTTGGCGTTGATCCACTTTTGAAAAATCTGGAATGGGAGGCTTTAAAGCAGGTAAATCCGGATATTTACGCATGGATCTGTATTCCGGGCACACAGGTGGATTATCCAATCCTGCAGCACCCGTCGGATGACAGCTACTACCTGAAATATAATATGAATGGAACCCGGGGCTATCCGGGATGTATTTATACAGAAAAATTGAACGAAAAGGATTTTACAGATTTTAATACAGTCCTTTACGGGCATAATATGAGAAACCAGACCATGTTTGCCTCTCTTCATGATTTCGAGGAAGGGGATTTTTTTGCAAACAATCCGTATATCTATGTGTATACGAAGGATGAGGTGTTGGTCTATGAGATTTTTGCAGCATGGCTTGCAGACGATGCCCACATATTGAAAAACAATGACTTTTCCACGGAGCAGGGAAGAGCAGCCTATCTGGCCGACATACTGAAAAATTACAGCAGCAGCGGAAATATGCGAAATGATCTGGAGGTAACCACAGACAGTCACATTCTGACTCTTTCCACCTGCATGAAGAGAAAACCCCACAATCGTTTTCTGGTGCAGGCGGTGCTTTTGAATGAGGATGCTTTATGATTCGCTGTGAAGTAGGATTTGAGGAGCAAAAATTGTTTTCACTGCTGACGGGACCCGGATTTTACAGGGATCCCGATGCTTACCTGAAGGCTCTGCTCAAAAATGCCATGGATGCCTGTAATACCCGAAAGGCTCTGGAGTGGAGTTTTGGTACGGAATTTCTGGAGCTGGAAGAGGCGAGGGCCTTAAACTCCATGAGAGAGCCCTATATGCCTGAGATTACCATTTCTTACAGCTCCGTTTCCCAGCGTCTGACCATCGAGGACAACGGCATTGGAATGAATGCCCGGGATATTGAGCACTATGTGGCACGGATTGGCTGCAGCTATTATACCAGTGAGGAATTTGCCCAGCAGCAGCTGGACTTCGAACCGGTCAGTCAGTATGGGATGGGGATGCTCGCGGCCTTCGTGGTATCCCGTGCCATCCTGATCGAATCTAAGAAGGACAAATCGGTAAACACCGCATGGAATGTGATGAACCGTGCCTCTCTGGAGGCGGTCACCGCAAAGTGGATGGAAAATTCCGGATCCATAGAATATATCGCATCGGGAAAGGAGGATTCCGGTTCCAAAGTGACCCTGGTGCTAAAGCCCAAATTTGCACTGAAGCTGACACTGCAGGGAATAACCCGTGCCCTTCAGCACTTTATGTTGTATCAGCCCTTTCCCATCACGGTGGAATATGATAATCGGAGAACGGTTCTGGAGGGAGAGAATCCGATTCTGGACAATCCTTTCGCCGATGTGCTTGGAGTGGTTTCCATCTGTGTTCTGGATGAGCTTGTGGAGGGCTTCATCTGGATCTATGGGGACAGGCAGGAAGGACGGATTCAGGAGCCGCTTTTGTACCAGCAGGGATTCCTGGTGGAGGAAGGGACAGATGGTGGGCTGAAGCCGGAATGGCTGAGGCATATGTCCTATCGTCTTCATGTGAAGAAGCGTTTTCTTACCCCCGCTCCTTCCGGGGACGGAGTGGTGAGAGACGAGGACTACCGGAGCCTTCGGGAGATGATCGGTCAGAGGATCGTGGATTATTTTGAGGACAATCCTTTGGGAGCCGGACCTTATTTTATGGAGGGCAGTCAGCCGGTAATCTCTGAGTATGACCCGGAGATGCAGTTTTTACTGAAGGCTGTGACTGTGGAGGTCTATCTGAAGGGACGGCAGATTGAGCTTCCCATCATGACGATTCTGCGGGGATTTCAGGGCAAGGCCATCCGAATTGCTTTCATGGAAAAGGAGCTGTTTGAATATTACCGCAGGAATTATATTATGGATTTCAAGCGGTTCCTGCGGGAAAACAAGCTGGTGGTGTTTGAGAAGAACCGGGATATTTTCTGCCAGCTGCTGGCACCCTATATGCGTTCCCGGCGCTATGTGATCAGCGAGTATCCGGGTATCCTTTACGATGATATGGTGGCTGATTTTGGCAGGCTCAAAAGTGTGGTGCCTTACCGGAACGTGTACAGCTTAAAGCCGAAACGGATTGGTTACGATGATATTTTCTGTATCGCAGAACGTTCTACGGACGGCAGGCTGGAGTTGATCGTCAATGAAGAGCACCGGCTGGCAAAACAGCTGGCCCCGGTAGGGGACGATCCGAGAGTACGCCGGATGATGGCGGTTATTCTGGAAAATATCAAGCAGAGGATATTGAACACAAAGCAGAATTGGAGCTCGATTCTGGATTTCGGTGGACTTCTCATCGATGAGTGGAAGATGAACTGCAGTGTCAATGAGCAGTGTGTGTGGTGTCTGGAGACGGACTTCGTGGAAAATGTCAACGAGTATATGGAAGGCTTCCTGAGTGAAAAGGACAGGGTAGAGCTGGGACTGGTGGGATTTGCATTTCACCGGGAGGATTTTATCAACTGGTGGTTTGCACCGAGAGAGTAGGGAAATATGAGTGAAAAAAAGAAGTTAGAAGAATTGGAACTTAAGCAGCAGTCTGAGGAAAAGCCGGAGAAAAAGGGATCGGTGCTCTGGGAAATATGCAGCTGGATTTTTACCTTTGCACTGGCCATCGGCCTGGCGCTGGTGCTTAAAAATTATGTGATCATCAATGCTACGGTTCCTACAGGCTCCATGGAGCATACCATTGAGCCGGGAGATGACCTGTTTGGTCTGAGGCTTACCTATCATTTTTCCGAGGTGAAGCGCGGGGATATTATCATTTTCCGGTTCCCGGATGACGAGACCCAGAAGTATGTGAAGCGGGTCATTGGCCTGCCGGGCGAGACGGTAACCATCGAAGATGGAGAAATTTATATTGATGATTCTGAAACGCCGCTGGATGAGCCGTACCTGAAGGACGAATGGGTGCAGGCCACGGGTCCTTTCACGTTTGAAGTCCCTGAAGATGGATATCTTGTGATGGGGGACAACCGGAATGATTCCTATGACGCCCGCTATTGGGACAATACATATGTGACCAGTGATCAGATTATTGGAAAAGCATATATGATCTATTATCCATTTTCCCGCTTTGGGAGCTTATACAAATAACGGAGATCCATGTGGGAAGTTTTAATAAATAATTTTGCAAAAGGAGAAAGAAAAATGCCAGAAAACACAAATTGCAGCGGAGCATCCAGCTGCACAAAGGAGAGCTGCGAGGGATGCTCTCATAATCCACAGAACAAACAGAGCATGCAGGAGGCCATGAATGCCTACTCGGATATCAAGCACGTGATCGGTGTTGTCAGCGGAAAGGGAGGCGTGGGAAAGTCCTTTGTGACCGCATCTCTGGCCGTACAGATGGCTAAGGCCGGTTATAAAGTAGGAATTCTGGATGCAGATATTACGGGCCCGTCAATTCCTAAGATGTTTGGAGCCCACGGACAGGTGGTAGGAGACGAGAAGGGCATGTATCCCTTCGTGACGCCGGAAGGGATCAAGATCATTTCCATCAACCTCCTGATGGATGACGAGGAGGCTCCGGTGGTCTGGAGAGGCCCTGTGATCGCAGGCGCAGTCAAGCAGTTCTGGAATGAGACGGTATGGGGGGATGTGGACTATCTCTTCGTGGATATGCCTCCGGGAACCGGCGATGTGCCCCTTACAGTGTTCCAGTCTCTTCCGGTGGACGGAATCGTTGTCGTTACATCTCCGCAGGAACTGGTACAGATGATCGTAAAGAAGGCCTTCAACATGGCCAATATGATGAATATCCCGGTGCTGGGAGTGGTGGAGAATTTCAGCTATCTGAAGTGCCCGGACTGCGGGAAGGAAATCGCGCTCTTTGGAGAGAGCCACATTGATGAGGTGGCTGCACAGATCGGCACAAAGGTGCTGGGCAAGCTTCCGCTGGATCCTGCGTATGCGAAATCTGCGGACGCAGGCGAGTTCTACAGTATGGAGAACCCATATCTGGACGCAGCCGTAGAAGTGCTGAAAGCAATCTAGATATAATTTTTTTTATGGATTTTGTCACGACCCCGCCTGACGGCAGGACCGTGCCTATGCTTAGTCAAAGATGATGTTGATCTCTCCGAAACTTGAATTCAGGGTTAACTCAATGGTGGGAGCTCCCTCCACGATACTTCCCTGTCCCTGGATATTGATATTCCCAAAGGCCGTGTCCTGACGGGTAACAATGCGCCAGGTAGAAGGCAGGTAGACGTTGGTGCTTCCAAAGGAGTTCTCCACTTTGATGGAGGCACTGCTGCCTGCCAGAATGGCATTGTTGAAGAATACGTTGCATTCCCCGAAGCTGTTGGAGATTTTTGCCTTCTGGAAGCAGTCAGAGTTGACATATTTGCTGACGGAGCCAAAGGAATTGTCTACCTTCACCTTCTCCCCGTCGGAACCGTTCTCCACATAGCTGGTGGTGAAGTGATCTGCATTTTCAAAGGCACAACAGTCTTTCTTTTTGAGGCAGTTCTTAAAGAGCATATCCAAAGCAATACCGATCATGACCGCGGCAATCAGCAGCGTCCAGGGAGTAATGGCTTCAATGTGCAGCAGCTTGTCATTGATACAGCCTACAATTGCCAGAGAGACCATAGCTTCAAAGAAATGCAGCCGGATCAGTCCGTGGATTGCTATGTAGCAGAACAGGACGGTAAACAGGATGGAAAAAAACGGGATTTTGGGGATCAGCCCCAGCTGGTTGACTATCAGATATACGGCAATCAGGATCAGGATCAGTGCAAATGCAATTCTTTTCTTTTTCATTTCTTTAACCTCTTTTCTTCTAATTTGTCTGTCAACATCTTAAAGTAGCTTCTGGAGACGAAGGCCTTTTTGGCAGTGCCTTCAAATTCCACTTCGCTGGCTCCGGCGATATTTTTGCGGACGGAGCGGATTTTGCCGGAGTTGAGGATTGTGGATTTCGACACCCGAAGGAAATTCCCCGGCAGCAGCTCTTCCAATTCATAAAGCCGCAGATGGGTTTCGTAAATCTGGTTTGCGGTATGTACCGCAACGGTCGACCCGGCTGTCTCAAAAAAGAGAATTTCCTTAAGGTCAAGGAAGTATTCCATATCTCCCCGCTCTACCGTGAGCTTCAGGCCGGTATTGACTGCCTCCGAGATCTGCTTTTGGATGGCAATGGTCTCATCATTAAGTTCTCTGCAGTGAAGAATGATCTCTTCTTCGACGATGTTCTCGTCAATTTCAATTTTGATTTTCATATCCCTGACTCCTTTAGCAGTATCATACAGGGGATGAGGAGAGATGTAAATAGATTTGGTGCAAGAGGTAAGGAAATGCAGCTAAGAGGTAAAAAAGGATGCCATTTCTGACAAATGACATCCTTTGATAAATCCTTTATTCGGTTTCAGAAGCCGGTTCCTGAGTGCTTAGCTTTGCGGAGGGGTCCACATAGGTAAGCTCGTTGGAACTTCTGAATACCGTATCACTGGAGCCCAGCTGACATACCTTGATGGTGTCGCCATCCTTTACGGCTTCCTTAGAAATTGCCAGACAGCCCTGACTGAGGTAAGTGGTGGATACCTTGCTGTCATTGATAAAGACGCGGCTCCATTTCGTGAAGTTCTCCCCGTACAGAAGCACCTGTGTACCGCTGTAAGTGTCGAAGGTTCTGTCTAAAATCACCTCATCAACGCCCATCACGATATCAGTGGCCGGATAAGGATCCTCTCTATCATAGCAGTAGCGGTCTCCGTAAAGAATATCATACTGGAGATTATTCAGACCATCCTGATAATCCCATCTGACGGTCTGGGTCTGATGGTAGTTTAAAATGGTACCTTCATGAATACCTACGGAATCGGTAATGCTGGCCAGAAGCTGGTAAGCATACAGGTCTGTGTCCTCCTTCGGAAGCCCCATATTGTTCCAGGTTACATACTTGGTTTTGTAAATATCGTTAGATACCATATCTTCATCCGTCAGCCCCATGGTTGGGAGATGATCGCCAAAGAATACAATCACCGTATCTTCGTCTCTCTTCTTCACCTCACGGATCAGATCTTTCATGAAAGTGTCCACTTCGTTGAGCTGGTTGATGTAATAAGTCCACTGGTTCTGGACTTCGAGATCATCAACGCCGCCTGCAACAAAGGCAGGATCAGAGATTACCGGCTCCTTCGGATAGTCACCATGGGTTCCCACGGTGATGGTATAGGTGAAATCCGGCTGGTTTGGAGTCGAATCTAATGTTTTAATGGTCTCATTCACCAGAATATCATCGGTAGCCCAGCTGCCATTAGGGGTGTAGCTGCGGATATCCATAAGCTCCTTGCTGGTAAAGCTGTCAAAGCCCATCATGGAAAAGGCATTGACACGGCTGTAGAAATTGCCGCCGTTATTATGTACGGCGTGGGTCCCATAGCCGATGGAAGCAAGATCTGCTGCAACGCTCTCGCAGTCGGTTTTTTTCAAAATTGTTTTGTATGGGTATTCACCGGTTCCAAAGAAACGCATGCTCATGCCTGTCAGAATCTCGAACTCGGTGTTGGCAGTTCCGGCTCCGACTACCGGCACGGTCAGGTATCCGCTTGTAAATTTTTCCTCCAGTTTGTGGAAGGTTGGAATCGGGTCCTCATTGCAGGTCAGAAACTTAATCTCATCCGGATCGCAGAAGGACTCTAAGAGCACACAGATGATGTTCGGAGCATCCTCTGCGGTAACGGTAGTCTCTTCCTTTACACTGTCCACGCGGTCCGTAATGGAGTCAACCGTCTCCTCACTGTAATTGTCCGGCTTACTCATACCCCGGTCTACCACGCTGGAGGAGAATCCGTAGATAAAGCCGTAATTCTCATAGCCCTGGGCAATGTTGGAAAAATAGCTGGCAACCACGTTGGCATTCTGAGCCGCGGAAGTGGTTACCGGGAGTCCGATAAAGAACACCGCCATGACAGAGAACAGAAGCACCATTTTGTGAAGCTTTCCCTGATAACGGGGACCCTTAACGAAGAATACAGCGCAGAACAGTCCAAATACCGCAAGTCCGATGACCACAAGGGTGGCCTCTTTCGCAGTAAAATAGTTGGTGTTGGTCATGGCAAACAGGTCATTGATGCACTTTAAGTCTGTAAATCCAAAGGGCGTAACCCGGTTGGACAGGATACATCCGTTGATAATGCCAAGGAGAATCCAGAACCCGCTGATGATGATGCGAAGGAACGCACGCCGGCGGAACAAATAAACCAGACACAGGGATGAAAAGACGATAAAGGCATTATAAAAATATGCTGCTGTGTGGCTGCCCACAAAGGAACATGCGGAAATCAGGTCTCTTCTGGAAAGAACCTCTACGATAAACACGATTCCACAGGAAATCAGCGCATGGAAAAATAAGGAATATTTATTCAGAAAGGCAATCCGGCGGTTAAATGCTTCGGAGTGCTCTTTTTCGACTTTTGTAAAAAGTTTTTCTTTGATTATACGTAAAACTCTCTTCATTTTTACCTCCCCTTTACTCTTCGCATATCTTACTCAAAAAAACAGCCAAAAGCAAGAGGTAAAATCTATAAAAAAACCCCGGTAAATCCGGGGTTTTTTTGCATAATGAATAAATTGTGAACATTGGGTGAATTATCGGTTGGAACGTCTCCAGATATGTATCTTTTCAGCCTCTGCAATGAGCTCATCCCGGAAGTTGGGATGGGCAATAGAAATCAGTGCCTCTGCCTTCTGCCATGTGGATAATCCCTTGATATTTACCATTCCGTACTCGGTAACCACATAGTGGGTGTTGGCACGGGTGTCGGTTACGATAGAACCATTTTCCAGTGTCGGACGAATTCTGGAGTGAACCTGTCCCTGCTTGTCGGTAAAGGTAGAAGAGCAGCAGACAAAGCTCTTGCCGCCTTTGGACAGATAAGCACCCATAACGAAATCCAGCTGTCCGCCTGCACCACTGATCTGCTTGATTCCGGAGGACTCAGAGCTGATCTGACCGAAAAGGTCAATGTCTACGCAGTTGTTGATGGAGATAAAGTTGTCCAGGGCTGCGATGGATGTGATACCATTGGTATAGTCTACCGGAGCACTCATCAGTTCCGGGTTGTCATCCAGGTAGTCATACATTTTCTTGGTTCCGGCTGCGAAGGCATAAACCTGACGATAACGGTCGATGCTCTTGTGGGCACCGGTAATCCTGCCGGCCTTTGCAATATCCACGAAGGCATCTACATACATCTCTGTGTGGACACCCAGATCCTTCAGGTCTGACTCAGCAATAAGAGAACCTACAGCATTTGGCATACCGCCGATACCCAGCTGCAAGCAGGCACCGTTTGGAATCTGATCTACGATCAGCTGTGCCACCTTCTTGTCTACCTCTGTGGCAGGACCGCCGGCACCAAGCTCTGCGATAGCAGGATTGTCTCCTTCCACGATGGCGTCTACCTTGGAAATATGGATGCCGCACTCGGTGCCACCCAGACAGCGGGGCATATTTTCATTGACCTCAACGATGATATGTTTTGCGGTCTCGCACATTGCCCCAAGATGGGAAGCGTTTGGACCGAAGTTAAAGTAGCCATGCTTGTCCATGGGGGGTACCTGGAACATTGCCACATCATCCGGGCAGTCCAGATCACGGTAATATCTTGGAAGCTCGGAGTAGCGGATCGGTGCGTAGAAGGAGCAGCCGCGGCTGATGAGCTTTCTCTCGTAGCCGCCCATATGCCAGGAATTCCAAGTGAAATGCTCACCGGCATCCTCCCGCTCAAATACGGCCAGGGGCTTTAAGAGGATACCGCCTCTTAACTTTACATCCTTTAGTTCATCGGTACGCTTTGCCAATGCCTTGTCTAATGCATCAACGGTGTTGGTACACCAGCCGTAATCTACCCAGTCACCGGATTTGATGACCTTCACAGCTTCGTCAGCGGAGACGAGCTTCTGTCTGTATTCTTCTGTAAAATCCATTTGATAATGACCTCCTTATTGTAAAAATTGCATGTGTACAACTACTTAGAACCCTGTTATACAACAGGGTTCCAAGGCTTGTACCTTTTCACAAGGTATTTTATCATTTTTATTTTGAGAATACAACCGCTTTATGCGTTTGCAGGCTCTTTCTTCTTAGAGAAAAGAGTACGAAGACCCTCTACAGCTACCACGATTCCGAGGATCAGAAGCAGGATCGCAAAAATCAGCTGGATGACGTTTCCACTGACGAACTGTGCCTGCAGGGAAATGACAAGGTCGCGGATCTTTAAGACAATGGCAGTAAAGGTAACTCCCAGCATGATAAACATCGGGATCCACAGGTAACCACCCTGACGCTTGGTCTTCTTGAAGAATACTGCGCAGGCAAGCAGAGCAAGGGCAGATAACATCTGGTTGGCGGAACCAAACAGTGGCCAGATGCTTAAGTAACCAACCTTTGCCAGCAGGAATGCAAGTACCAGCGTAAGGAGGGTTGCGAACCAGGTATTGGATAATACCTTAACAACCGGGCTTAAATTCTTGGTATCGGTATCGGCATCGATGAACAGCTCCTGGAAGGACAGACGGCCGACACGGGCAACGGAGTCCAGAGAAGTCAGAGCGAAAGCAGATACCGCAAGGGTAATCAATGTGTAGGAAATGCTCTCCGGCAGACCAATCTTGGTAAGGAAGGTTGCGATAGAAGAAGCAAATACCTGAGCAGGAGTTCCCTCCGGAAGACCTGTGCTGGTTGCAGCAAAGCCTACGCAGACCAGTGCAATGACAGCTAAGAAACTCTCTAAGAGCATGGCACCGAAGGATACCGGAAGCATTGCCTTCTCATTCTTGATCTGCTTGGATGCTGTACCGGAAGACACCAGTGAATGGAAACCGGAAACGGCACCGCAGGCGATGGTTACAAACAAGGTCGGGAACAGGTATGATACTGATCCGGTGGAAGCACTTACAATCTTGAATCCGGTAAATGCCGGCAGGTTCATGGCCGGGTTATAAATAATGATACCGATGAAAGCCATAGCCATCATAGCGATGAGAAGGTAACTGTTCAGGTAATCACGAGGCTGAAGCAGTGCCCATACCGGTGTTACGCAGGCAATCATTATGTAAATGAATACAAAGATCAGCCAAAACTGGCGGCTGAAGTAGATCGGTGCATTGACACCGATGGCAATTGAGCCAACTAACAGTGCGATGGCAACGATGGTGTTAGCCCAGGCAGGGAACCTGGTAAACTTAAGGAACATACCAAGTGCTACGGCGAACAGGATAAATAAAATAGAAGTAGTAGCAACGGCACCGTCAGCGGCAACCTTTGCACCATTGGCATCAAAGCCGTTGAAGGTGGTGGCAACTACATCTGCGAAGGCTGCGACAACCAGGATGGAGAACAGCCAGGTAAACAGTAAGAACAGGCGCTTTCCAAGCTTGCCGATGTATTTCTCGATGATGACACCGATGGATTTACCTTTGTTTCTTACAGATGCGTACATAGCGGAGAAATCCTGTACAGCTCCGAAGAACACACCACCGATTAAGATCCATAAGAGTACCGGAACCCATCCGAAGATAGCTGCCTGAATTGGCCCGTTGATAGGACCGGCACCGGCGATGGATGCAAACTGGTGACCAAATACCACGTTGGTATCAGCCGGAACGTAATCGACACCATCAGCCTCTGTGTAGGCCGGAGTCTTCGCGTTGGGGTCAATACCCCATTTCTTTGCGAGAAATCTTCCGTAGAAGACATAGCCGCCGATCAATACCAAAGCGGCCAAAAGGATAATTACTAATCCGTTCATAACAAATATCACTCCTTTATCTTATTGTGTTTAGTTCGACTTAAGATAGTAGCCCCTTTTTACCAGCCTGTCAACCGAAAATACCATATTTGCTATATAAAATGGTTATCTTAGCTATAATTTATATTTGGAATACCCAGAGGCGGAAGCACGATGCAAAAGCCAGAGAAAGGGGTATTACCACTTGGAATCTGTTTCCGGATGGGGTATACTTTTATTATTGGATTGGTTACATTCAAAACGCGGCATTAGGAAATGCGTGCAGTGCCAGAACCTCCAACAATATTATCTAGGAAAGAAAAGGAATGCAGACATTGGAAAATCATACAATTGTGACATTAAAAAAAGGTGAGGGCCGTACCGTGAAGGCCGGAGGCCTCTGGATTTATGATAATGAGATCGACACCATTACCGGCAGATTCCATAACGGGGATCTGGTGACCGTACACGATTTTGACGGCTATCCCATGGGACGGGGCTTTATCAACCAGAACTCCAAGATTCGTATCCGGCTTATGACACGGCACGCGGATCAGGAAATCGATGAGGCTTTTCTCCGTATGCGCCTTATCAATGCATGGAATTACCGTAAAACAGTGATGGCAGAGCAGGATCTTCTGGCCTGCCGCATGGTCTTCGGTGAAGCGGATTTTCTTCCGGGACTGGTGGTGGACAAATACGCAGATGTTCTTGTGGTGCAGTGCCTTGCCCTTGGCATGGAGCAGTTTAAGGAAACAATCGTTTCACTATTGAAGGACATTCTGGCTGAGGATGGAATTTCTATCCGGGGTGTCTATGAGCGCAGCGATGCCAACGAGCGGAAGAAGGAGGGACTTCCGAAAGTAAAGGATTTTATCGGAGACCCTTTTGATACGGATGTGGAAATCGTGGAAAATGGAGTTCGCTACATGGTAGATGTGGTGAATGGGCAGAAAACCGGCTTTTTCTTAGACCAGAAGTACAACCGTCTGGCCATGCAGCGCATCTGCAGAGGAAAAAAGGTACTGGACTGCTTTACCCATATGGGAACCTTCGCGTTAAATGCGGGAATTGCAGGGGCATCGGAGGTTACGGGGCTTGATATCTCCGAGTATGCCGTCGCACAGGCCACAGAGAATGCAAAGAGAAACGGTCTGACAGAAACGGTACATTTCCGCTGTGCCAATGTGCTGGACGAGCTTCCGAAGCTGGCGGCTTGTGGGGAGCAATATGATGTGGTAATCCTAGACCCTCCGGCGTTTACCAAGTCCAGAGAAGCTACGAAGAATGCCATTAAGGGATATCGTGAGATCAACATGAAGGGCTTAAAGTTGGTGAAGGATGGCGGTTATCTGGCTACCTGTTCCTGCTCCCACTTCATGACCCAGGAGCTGTTTGCAAAGACCATTAAGGAGGCTGCAAGATCGGCCCATAAGAGGCTGCGGCAGGTGGAATTCCGCACCCAGGCACCGGATCATCCGATTTTGTGGGCAGCGGATGAGAGCTATTATCTCAAATTCTATATTTTTCAGGTTGTGGATGATGCAGCGTGCATACAATGATCCTGATGATATTTACATTACTGATGGTGGTGCCGGAAACCGGAATGACTGATACGGAACCATTACGGTAAATTTACAAAGGCAGGATAGTGGATTTTACAATGGTTGATTATGATGATAAAAAATCATTATAAAGGAGAAAAAGCATGATAAATTCCAAATGGACACGTAAAACGGCCATTTTATTGGCAGCAGCCCTTACCGCATCAGGGATTCCGGTTTCGAGGGCACAGGTTGTATATGCAGATGATTTACCGGATCATCTGATTATTAATCAGGTATACGAAGGCGGCAGAAAGGGAGAATACGGACAACTGCATGAGGCAGCTCAGCAGCCGGGGGAAGGAACCACAACCCCAACCACACCGGGAAGCGGAGATAGCAGTACAAAGCCGGCAGAAACGGAAACAAAGACAGAGACTGTTACAAATACAGCCGGAAAAGACGTGGAGCAGACCACCACAACGAAGGTGGACAAAGATGGAAATGTGACCGGTTCCACTGTGGAATCAGTGATTGCAAAAGCCGACAGCAAAACATCTGTAACCGTAAAAGCAGAGAAAGATGCCAAGGGAAAGACGATCAGTGCCATGGCGGAGGCATCTGTTTCAGGAACCGGCAGTAAGAACGGCGTGAAGGGAAGCCTGTCAGCAGCAGTTGTTTCCCAGATTACGGAAGCAGCAGGAACCAAAGCTGTTACGATTACAGCCACAGTTTCTGCCGCGGATAAAACTTATACCATTAAGACGGATGCCAAAAATCTTACTAGCGGGACAAAACTTCGGGTGATGGAGCTTGATGCCAAAACCGGAGAATATGTTTTGGTTAATGGAACCACTTACAAGGTCAGCAATTCCGGAAACATCACAATGACTCTTCCTGCAGGGAAAGGGTACGAGCTTCTGAAAGATACTGTATAATGAAACTATTAAACCGTAAACATGGCAAAAGGCTTGTTTTCGGGTATGAAAGGAAAAAGTATGAAGACAAAACAATCGGAAATGAAGACATGTCCCTATGCCAAAAAGTGCGGAGGCTGTGATTACCAGGGAATATCTTATGAGGAACAGCTGGAGAAAAAGCAGGCATATATGAAGAAACTGATGAAGCCTTTTGGGAAGGTGAATCCTATCGTGGGAATGGATGATCCCTATCATTACCGGCACAAGGTGCAGGCAGCCTTTGACTGTACACGCCGCGGGCAGATCGTGGCAGGCGTTTACGAGAAAAAGTCCCATGATGTGGTGGATATTGAGAGCTGCCTGATTGAAAATGAAGAGGCGGATGCCATCATCCGGGACATTAAGGGCATGCTTCGATCCTTCCGGATCAAGACCTACGATGAGGACACCGGGTATGGGCTGCTGCGCCATGTGCTGGTGCGCAAAGGCTATCACAGCGGACAGATCATGGTGGTGCTGGTGCTGGCATCGCCGATCCTGCCCTCCAAGAATAATTTTGTCAAGGCACTCAGGAAGGTACACCCGGATATCAGTACGGTAGTCATCAACATCAATGAACGACGGACCAGCATGGTGCTGGGGGAAAGAAACATTACAGTATATGGAAAGGGATATATTGAAGATGAACTGTGCGACTGCACTTTCCGCATTTCTCCTACCTCCTTCTACCAGGTAAATCCCGAGCAGACAGAACTTCTCTATCAGAAGGCAATCGAATACGCAGGCCTGACGGGAAAGGAGACGGTGATCGATGCTTACTGCGGTACGGGGACCATCGGGCTGATTGCCAGTCGCTCTGCGGATAAGGTAATTGGCGTAGAATTAAATCGTGATGCAATTTCTGATGCCATTATCAATGCGAAGCGAAACGACATTTCCAATATCCGTTTCTATCATGAGGATGCGGGAAAATTCATGGTGGACATGGCTGCCCGGGGAGAGAAGGCAGATGTGGTCATTATGGATCCGCCCCGCAGCGGCAGTGACGAGGCATTTCTTTCTTCGGTGGTCAAGCTGGCACCGGGGCGGGTGGTTTATGTCTCCTGCGGGCCGGATACGCTGGCGAGAGATCTCAAATATCTGACGAAGCATGGATACCACATGGAGGAATGCACGCCATATGATATGTTTCCCTTTACACGCCATATAGAAACAGTAATATGGATGTCAAAAAACTGTAAATAATTACCAGAAATGGCGTATTTTAGGGTTTTGGGATGATTTTTCCGGAAAGATACTGTATAATGAGAACATAAAATCAAAAACGCAAAGCAGAAGATAAAGAGGTATTCAGGTATGGTAAAGAAGTACGCGAAAGTCATATGGATGATCTTTCTGGTACAGCTGGCAGTGATCGTGGTTGTCCTGACGACGGCCAGTGTGGACGACATGACTCTGGCCAGGGGCAATGTCCAGCCCTTTAACACCGGCTGGGAACTGGTCAGGGAAGATGGCAGCCGGCAGCAGCTTCAGAAACTGCCCCACAATGACACCAGCCGGCCCGGGGAAAAAATAATTATAACCAATACCATTCCGAGAAAATTCTGGGGAGAGACCCTTACCTTTTTATCTGCTGATAAGACATTGAGAATTACTGTGGACGGCAGGCCAATCTACACCTTCGGTCTGAATGACAAGAGACTCTTCGGCAGCACACCGGGAAGTGTGATGGTGTTTGCCGATATACCCAGGGACTGCGAAGCCGGGGAGATACAGATCGAGATGAGTTCCCCCTACGCAGACTATGCCACCTATATTTCGGGGATGAGCTTTGCAAAGAGAGATGTGGCAATTCTTCATTTCATCAAGCAGAAGGCTTTGGCACTGACTTTGACGGCCATCGTCTTAATTGTTGCCATGATCCTTCTGGCGCTGGCAATTGTACAGAGAATGTCCCAGAAAGAGACGGGGGGCATCGAGTATCTGGGTATTTATCTGCTGCTTATGAGCTTATACTACATGATTGAGACAAAGGTTCCGGAGGTGTTTTATGGAAACCAGACATTGTGCTCCAATCTTGTCTTTATCATTCTGATGACGGCGCCTCTCTTTTTTGAAGCCTACTGCTATGAGGGAATGCCGGAAAAGAGAAGAACATTGAGACCAGTATCCATTTTATCGGCGCTGTCAGCATGATCCTGGGCGGAGCGATCGATCTTCTGAGAACTTATACTATAAAAATAGGAGATCTGGGAATGGCAAGCCGGTATGGGGTATGTATTTTTGCAGTGATTACCCTGATTATCTATATGCGTCAGATGATGAGGGAGCATGTGAAATTTGTGGAACAGGCCAAAAATGATGCCATTGCCGCCAACGTGGCCAAAAGCCGGTTTCTTGCAAATATGTCCCACGAAATCCGCACGCCCATCAATGGAATTATCGGTATGGATTCCATGCTGCTCAAAGAGTGTGAAACCTGCAGTACAGAGGAAATCCGGGAGTATGCCAAGAATATCCAGAGCGCCAGCCAGACGTTATTATCCATCGTCAACGATATTCTGGATATTTCCAAAATCGAATCCGGAAAAATGGAAATTATTCCGGTGGAATACGAATTGTTCTCGATTCTCAATGACTGCTATAATATGACAAAGGCCAGGGCGGATGCCAAGCAGCTGGATTTTGAAATGGAAATCGATTCCAAGGTGCCCTCGGTTCTTTATGGCGATGAGGTTCATGTCCGTCAGGTTATCAATAATTTTCTGTCCAATGCCGTGAAATATACCAAAAAGGGAAAGGTGACCCTTCGCCTGGGCTATGAATCCGGGGAAGGGATCTGTGTTCTCTGCGGTCATTCCGCAGCAAGTGGTTAAAGAGGAACCTCTGGGTGATTTTTCCCAGAAATACCAGAAGTATCTCCATACGGCGGAGAAAAAGGATCCCACCCTGCTGGCACCAGACGCCAGAATTCTGGTGGTGGATGATGTAGAGATGAATTTAAAGGTAGCGAAAAGCTTTCTGAAACAAACAAAGGCCAGAGTAGATACAGCCTTCAGCGGGGAAGAGTGTCTGCGGATGATCCGGCGGGATAAGTATGATATGATTTTTCTTGATCATATGATGCCGGATATGGACGGAATTGAGACATTGAAGGCCATGCAGCAGTCAGGGGATCACCTGAATACGGAAACGCCGGTGATCATGTTGACGGCAAACGCAGTTGTGGGGGCGAAAGAAAACTATCTGGAGGAGGGATTTACCAATTATCTGCCCAAGCCCATCCGGGAGAGAGAATTGATGGAAATGCTTCGCAGATACTTGCCGGAGGAATTGATAAAAAAAAAGAGGATACAGGGACGGGGCACCCGGAGTCTGTGGATACACAAATCAGGAGCGGAGAGCAGAAGACCACAGAGCAGAAAGACACGGAACGAAAGAATGTGGAACAGCATGCTGATACAGAGGAACCGAAGTCCCTGGCGGGGCGTTTCCCAAGTCTTAATATTCCGATGGCAATGGGCTATTGCATGAACGATGAATCCTTTCTGCTGGAGGTAATCGAAACCTACGTGGGTGAGGACAAAAGAGAGAAACTGTCGAAGGAGTATGCAGCGGAGTCCTGGAAGAATTACCAGATCTACATCCATGCACTGAAAAGCACTTCCCTTTACATTGGCGCAGAAGAATTGTCAGAAAAGGCAAAAGCACTGGAAGGGGCGGCAAAGGATGGGGATTATGCATATATTCACGGACATCATGACGAGGTGATGGGAGAATACAAAGAACTGCTCGGGGAACTGCAGCAAGGGCTAAAGATGAAATAAGAGAGGAAACCAGAATGAATGATTGGATTTTAGTGGTGGATGACGATGCCTTAAATCTGAAAATGGCAAACCGGATCCTACGGACATTCCGGTGATTTTTCTTACGGCAGATGACGACAGTAATACCGAGAAAAAGGGATTGGAAGCAGGGGCTATTGATGCCAAGGATACCTATACCAATGGACATTCTACCAGAGTGGAAGAGTATTCCAGAAAAATTGCCGGGAGGGCAGGAATGTCCAGGGAGTTTCAAAATGATATCTATATAATCGGACTGCTTCATGATGTGGGAAAAATCGGCATACCGGATGCCATCATCAATAAGCCGACTAAGTTGACAGAGGAAGAATATTCTGTCATTAAGAAGCATCCGGTTCTGGGGGCGAAAATCCTGGAAAATATCGCAGAGTTTCCGAATTTACGTACCGGAGCCAGGTGGCACCATGAACGGTATGACGGCAAAGGATATCCGGATGGGATTTCCGGTAAGGACATTCCGCTGGAAGCGAGGATCATCGCCGTTGCCGATGCCTATGATGCCATGAGTTCACGGAGAAGTTACCGGGATGTGCTCCCCCAGACAAAGGTCTATGAGGAAGTGAAAAAAGGCAAAGGAACACAGTTTGATCCCGTTTTTGCAGAAATTATGATGACTATGATAGAGGAAGATACAGATTACCGGATGCGGGAAAGATAGGAGAAAAAGAGAATGAATCATACGATACTCAGTGTATTGTCCATAGATGATGATCCGGAAACCTTTGAGATTCTGCAGCTGTATCTGGCGGGAATTGCGGAAGTTGCATATGCGCCCAACGGAAAGCAGGCATTAATGCAGGTGCGCAGCCGGAAATTTGACGTGATCCTTCTGGATATTGAAATGCCCATTATGAATGGCTTTAAGGTGTTGGAGCAGCTCCGCAATGTCAAGGAGTGCGTGAACATTCCGGTGGTCATGCTGACGGCAAAACAGGATAAGTATTATGTGATGAATTCCATCGCCATGGGAATCGATGGGTATCTGCTGAAGCCTGTGAAGAAAGAGGAACTGATCAGCAAGATCAGGGAGGTGTGTCAGAAGCGCCAGTTCCATCGGGAAAGACAGACGATTCTGGCCATAGATGATGATATGACCTACCTGAAGCAGATCAACAGCTTCCTCAAGGAATACTACAACGTCATTATGATCAATACCACAAAGCTTGCCCTGGACTACCTGACGAATCATGTTCCGGATCTGATTCTTCTGGACTATCAGATGCCTCTTTATAACGGGGTTGCCCTTTTGAGTATGATCCGGCAGAACGTACGGGCAAAGGACGTCCCGGTCATCATTTTGTCAGGGTCACTGAACCAGGAGGCTCTTGTAGAGTTTTATGCCTATAATCCTACGGCGTGTCTGGCGAAGACGGTGGGGAAGGATGTGCTTTTGGAGAAAATCAAACAGGCGCTGATGAGTGAAGAGGGATAAAAATTAAATGAGAATTCAAATTTTTGCATACATATTGTTCATCTGGTTTGTATTTGCTCTGTATTTGTCGGTTAAGCAGTACAATAGGGATGCAAGGCGGTACCCGGAGAACCGCCTCTTTTCTATTTTATGCCTTGCTAGTTCCGTATGGAGTCTGGGCTTTTGGGGCATCATTATCCAGGCGGATCCGGATCGGGCGCACATATTCCGGATCATTGGCATGATAGGCACCTTTGCTTATCTGATTATCGCGCAGATTTTGTTCTGCCAGCTGATGGGAAATCTGAAGAAATATGCCATACCCATTGCGGTGGTCTCTGTTTTTGCCTATGTGATCTGCTTCTTTATCTGTCAGAAAGGTCAGGTGATCTACCGTCTGAATGAAATTGGGATGACATACAAATTCAAGCCCGGATTATGGAATAATGTGTATGTCATCTTCTGCGTTGTGCTGGCATTCAATATGCTCTGCTGCATCATCTATATGCGGATAAAGGCACGCCGCAGGAGGATGCGGGAACTGGGCAAAAGACTTTTTCTGGTGCTGGGAATCATGGTGTTTGGAATGGTATTTGACACCATTCTGCCATTGTTCGGGGTTCCGGCAATTCCGGGAAGCACCATTGGCCAGTTTGTGGCATTGATCGCCTTGTATCAGGCTCTTTGCTTTGCGGATCGATCCAGGATTACCATTGACAACATGTCTTCCTATGTGTATTCCTCCCTTACGACACCGGTGCTGGTGTATGATGACAATTATACGCTTCAGATTCTGAATGATGTGGTACCGGGGTCCTTCGGGCTTTCCGAAGGGGAAATGAAAAGCATGTCCGTGGGGGATCTCTTTAGCGTGGACCAGAGAGAGGTGTTTGACTTTTCGGGAAAACGCAAGGAGATTGATGTTTACTGCCCGAGCAACCATCTGCAGTGTAACCTGACCATCAGTAAGATCCATGATGATTATCAGGATGTGACAGGATATATTATTACGGTAACAGACTTATCGGAACGGATCGGGTATATCACTAAGCTGGAACAGGCCATCCGGGATGCGGAGAGTGCCAATAAGGCAAAGACGACGTTTCTTGCCAATATGTCCCATGAGATCCGAACTCCCATGAATGCCATCATTGGATTTGCAGAGCTTGCCCTGAAACAGAAAGTGGCAAAGCAGGTGAGGGAATACATCCAGGGTATTCATCTGGCTTCCAGAAATCTGCTGGCAATTATCAATGACATCCTTGACATTACAAAGATCGAGTCCGGCAAGATGGAGGTGGTTCCGGCCAGCTATTACACAGCAGATCTGCTGGATGATGTTTCCCTTATTATTTCCCAGCAGGCCAGAAAAAAGGGCCTTGCCTTTTTTATGAAGACCGATGAGAATATTCCCACACAACTGTACGGGGATAAGGTTCGTATCCGCGGGGCGCTGATCAACATCCTGAATAATGCGGTGAAATATACCAATGAGGGAAGTGTTTCCTTCGAAATCAAAATTCTCTCCAGAACCGATGAGAAAGTGGGGATTTCCTTTATCATCTCCGATACCGGTGTCGGCATCAAAGAAGAAGATATGGGCAATCTGTTCAAAAGCTTCGAGAGGCTGAACCAGCAGTTCCATTATGGGGTGGAAGGCTCCGGTCTGGGACTGGCCATCGCAAAGAGCTACATCAATCTGATGGGCGGGGATATTCTCGTGGAAAGTGTATATGGGGAGGGCTCTGTCTTTACCATAAACCTGGAACAGGAGGTGCTGGATCCAAAGCCACTGCAGCACCGGTTTACTATTGAGCGGGAGCATGCACAGGAAGAGCCCGAAAGCCAGCTTTTGATCCGGGATACCCGTGTCCTGCTGGTGGATGATAACCAGATCAATCTGATGGTGGCGAAGGGGTTGTTATCCTCCTATGGGCTTATGGTAGATACCGATTCCAGTGGAGCGGAAGCCATTGAGTTGTGCCGGGATATCCATTATCCCATCGTTTTCCTGGATCAGATGATGCCGGAGATGGATGGCATCGAGGCTATGAAGGAAATTCGAAAACTGGATGATTATTATAAGAAGGATGGAGAAGCCCGGATCATCGTGCTGACGGCAAACGCCATCCGTGGTTCCCGCCAGATGCTGATGCAGGAGGGCTTTGACGAATATCTCGGCAAGCCAATGAACTTAAAGCAGCTGGAACGCATCCTGACGTCCTATATTCCGGAAGAGAAGCTCAGCCATGCGGAAGCAGCCATGGAACCTGAGGAAGAAACAGAGCCATTGGAAATAAATTCCGGTCAGGAAGAACTTGCCTATATGAAAGAACGGCTTGTTGAAGTGGATGTTGAAGCAGGATTAAAGAATTGCGGTGGAAAGACAGCGGACTATCTGGGGATTCTTAAGATCAATTATACCTACGGCAGCCGAAACCTGGAAGAATTGGAAAGACTGTTAGGAGAGAAGGATTATCCAAACTATACCATCAAGATTCATGGAATGAAGAGCACCACAAGAGGAATCGGCGCCAATGAAATTGCAGATCTGGCCTTAAGGCAGGAGGAGGCAGGAAAGGCCGGAGATTATGGTTATATCGATACACATTTTGAGGCCTTCCGGTTATCTTATGAGGCTCTGCTGAAAAAAATCGGGGAAGTGCTCGGGCATTTTCACCTGCTTGAGGAACAGCTGGTGGACGAAAACGCAGCGCCGCTGGATGACTGCATGATTACCAACATCCTCATCAATATTCGCAATCATGTGGAGAACTTCGATTTTGCAAAGGTGTTTGATGTGCTGGAAGAGGTGAAGAAAAACCGGCTTTCCCCGGAGGATAAGAAGCTCTTTACAAAGCTGGGAGAGCTGATGGATGAGCTTGATGTGGAGCAGGTGAAAGACCTGATTACCAGCCGGCTCGATGTAGAAGAACCATAGCTTTTCTGGAAAGGATTCTCAGATTGACAGTTTTTTTGGCCGCCTGTATAATGGCATGGATGTAGGTTATTATATCTATAAGTAGGAGGAATAGTCAAATGAATAAGGAACATGAGTTTAAGCCGTACATTCCGGCAGACAAAGTGCTGCCGGAACTTACGCCTGTGTCCGTTGTTCTGGGAATTATCCTTGCCATTGTTTTTGGTGCGGCCAATGCCTATCTGGGACTTCGCGT
Organism: uncultured Lachnospiraceae bacterium; assembly: GCA_900316805.1. Classification (GTDB taxonomy): domain Bacteria; phylum Bacillota; class Clostridia; order Lachnospirales; family Lachnospiraceae; genus Roseburia. The sequence continues at coordinate 11,906 of ONEJ01000053.1, read as the reverse complement.
AGGAATGACGGTGTCCGCTTCCATTCCGGCAGCGGTTATTTCCATGGGAATCATCCGCGTGATATTAAGACGCGATTCAATTTTGGAGAACAATATGGTGCAGACCATCGGCTCTGCGGGAGAGTCTGTTGCAGCCGGGGCTATTTTTACTTTACCAGCACTGTTTATGTGGGCATCGGAAGGGGGCATGGAAACACCACCCCTTTTGGAGATTGCATTGATTGCGCTGATCGGCGGCGCCATCGGTGTTTTTTTTATGATTCCCCTGCGCAGTGCCCTGATCGTACAGGAGCACGGCAAGCTTCCCTATCCGGAGGGAAAGGCCTGTGCAGAGGTTTTGATGGCCGGCGAGGAGGGCGGATCCAAGGCAGGTACCGTATTTGCGGGACTGGGAATTGCGGCGGCATATAAGTTTGTTACAGATGGTCTTAAGGTTGTGCCCAGTGAGATCAGCTATGAAATGAAGTCCTACAAGGGCTCCGGTATCGGTATGGATGTACTGCCGGCGCTTCTGGGTGTGGGCTATATCTGTGGGGCAAGGGTTTCTTCGTATCTGCTGGCCGGCGGCGTCATCGGCTGGTTTGTGATCATGCCGGTCATTGCATTGTTTGGCGCGGATCTTACGATTTTTCCGGCAAATGTTCCCATATCACAGCTCGGTCCGGATGGTCTCTGGTCCAATTATATCCGCTATATTGGCGCGGGAGCAGTGGCAGCAGGAGGGATCATGAGCCTCATCAAAAATCTGCCGCTGATCCTAAAGACCTTCCGTCAGGCCTTGAGCCGTTATGGCAGCAAGGTAACTGGGAACAGCCGCCTTGGGAAAGACATCCCCATGAATCTTACGATTCTTGGCGTAGGAGTTTTGTCCATTGTCATGTGGCTGATTCCGGCAGTACCGGTAAATCTGCTGGGAGCCATCATTATTATTATATTTGGATTTTTCTTTGCTACGGTATCCTCCAGAATGGTGGGAATCGTGGGGAGTTCCAACAATCCGGTGTCCGGTATGGCCATTGCTACTCTTCTGATTACCACCATGATTTTAAAGGCATCGGGAACCATTGGTACTGCAGGAATGACGGCTTCCATTGCCATTGGCTCTGTGATCTGTATGATCGCAGGCATTGCGGGAGATACCTCCCAGGATCTGAAGACCGGCTATATAGTGGGAGCTACCCCCTGGAAACAGCAGGTTGGTGAGCTTATCGGTGTGGCAGTGTCTTCCGTGACTATCGGCGGGGTACTGTATCTTTTGAACGCGGCATGGAGCTACGGATCTACGGAGTTGCCGGCGCCTCAGGCCACCCTCATGAAGATGGTGGTGGAGGGCGTGATGGAAGGAAATCTGCCATGGGTTCTGGTATTTGCCGGTGTAGGAATTGCCGTTGTGGTGGAGATTCTGGGTATCCCGGTGCTTCCCTTCGCCGTGGGACTGTATCTGCCAATATATTTGAGCACCCCTATGATGGTGGGAGGTCTGGTACGTTTGTATTTTGAGAAGAGAAAGTCAGATTCCAGGGAAGAGAAGGACAGATGGATCAACAATGGTGTTCTCTACTGCTCCGGCCTGATTGCCGGAGAAGGCTTGGTGGGAATTCTTCTTGCTGTCTGTGCCGTTGTTCCTTTCCGGGGAGAAATCTTTGCAGATACCTTTGATCTGGCAGAGAAATTTAATCTGGGGCAGATGGGCGGACTGATCTTTTTTGCACTGCTGACTGCAACGCTGGTATACTTTATCTGCAGGAAGGATAAGAAGGTAAAGAAATAGAAATGGCAAAAAAGCAGAAAGAGAATTATCTGGATTATATACCAAGACCCAATGTCTTGTTTGATACGAGACGGAATGGGGAGGGACATATTGAGGTAAAGGTTCACAATAAGGGCGTCATCAACAAAATTGCCCAGATTCTCTTTAAGAAGCCCCAGTACAGCTATATTGAGCTGGAGGATTTCGGAACCTTTGTGTGGGAGCACATGGACGGAAAGCGTTCTGTCTACGAGATCGGTGCACTGGTAAAGGAACGGTTCGGGGAGAAGGCCGATCCCCTCTATCCGAGACTGGCGCAGTATATGAAGACATTGCACAATCATCACTTTATAGTATATGAAAATAAAATAGGAAAGAGGGAAAAGTCATGAGCGTATTAGAAGGTCTGGAACCTAAGAATGTATTTCGTTTTTTCGAGGAGATCACGAAGATCCCCCGTCCTTCCTACAAGGAGGAAAAAATCAGCCGGTATCTGGTGGATTTTGCGAAGGAACGGAATCTGGAGCATTATCAGGACAACCTGGGAAATGTCATTATCATAGGAGAGGCAGCCCCGGGGTATGAGAAGGTGGATCCCATCATCCTTCAGGGACATATGGATATGGTCTGCGAAAAGGAGCCGGACTGTTTCATCGATTTCGAAAAGGATCCTCTTACCATCAAGGTTCAGGGAGATGAAATCACCGCAGAGGGAACTACCCTTGGCGGGGATGACGGAATCGCCATTGCCTACGCTCTTGCCATCCTGGATTCCGACAGCATCCCTCATCCACGGCTGGAGTTTGTGTGCACAGTCTCGGAAGAGGTGGGGATGGAAGGAGCCAAGGGCATCGATGTTTCCGTACTGAAAGGGAAGAAGCTTCTGAATCTGGACTCTGAGGAGGAAGGCCAGATGTTAGTCAGCTGCGCCGGTGGATGCCGGGCAGACTGCATACTTCCGGCAGAGTGGAAAGAAACAAAGGGACAGGAGGTGACCATAGAGGTTACCGGTCTTCGGGGCGGACACTCCGGAGCAGAGATTGACCAAGGACGCGCCAACGCCAATACAATGATGGGACGAATTCTGTTGGAATTGTCACAGGTCTATTCTTATAGAATCTGTAGGCTGGAGGGTGGCAGCAAAGATAACGCCATTCCCCGGGAATGTAAAGCTGGTTTGCTGGTGAAGAAATATACAGGCCGTGATAAGAAGCATACGAAGAAATCTGAAAAAGGGCTTGCGAAGAAATTAGAAGCGGATGTCAGAGAAATTGAATCAAGAATTAAGAAAGAATTCTCTGCTGCAGACCCGGATATTCAGATCCTGGTAAGTGCCGGAGATGCGGTTACCCAAAAGGCTCTGACGAAAAAGGCGGGGCAAAAAGCCGTTACCCTGATCAATCTGATGCCCAATGGAATTCAGCGGATGAGTGATGATATTGAGGGACTTGTGGAGACTTCCCTGAATCTTGGGGTACTGTCTCTGGATGAGGAAAAACTGTCTCTGCGCTACGCTGTCAGAAGCTCCGTGGGAACTGCCAAAGAGTTCCTGGTCAAAAAGATGGAATGCCTCATGGAGACCCTGGGAGGAACCCTGGAGCGGGCCGGGGATTATCCAGCATGGGAATACCGGAAGGAGTCGAAGCTTCGGGAGGACATGATCCGTATCTATAAAGAAATGTACGGGAAGGAACCACGGGTGGAAGCTATTCACGCCGGTGTGGAGTGCGGAATTCTGGCTGGCAAGATTGAGGGGCTGGATGCGGTATCCATAGGACCGGATATGTCCGGGGTGCATACCACGGAGGAGAAGCTGGGGATTTCCTCCACGAAGAGAACCTGGGATTTCATCCTGAAAGTGATTGCCAACAAATAATATAAATTTTTGAAAAGCCATAGGTGGTCTTTCTTTATAGAAAGCCTGCCTATGGCTTTTTTGCCATAATTTTACATATACTTTACATGCTGAACCGGATGTATTTTACATGGTGCGGGTAAGATAAGGATAACATTAGGAAGAAAATGTGGTGATCGCAAAGGATGAGATTCAGGTAATCGTCAATAAGGATAACCCCCTGAGAAATATTGCATCAGTGGATCTAAAGAATATATATACCGGACAAATTCAGGACTGGAAAGACCTGAAGGTCGGAACAACGGATAAATAGTAGGAGGAGCGAAGGATGAATAAGACAGTCGAAATCATTTTCGGGCTGGTAGGAGGACTAGCGATTTTTATTTTCGGCATGAACATGATGAGTGAGTGTCTGCAGAAGGCGGCGGGGGATAAGATGAAGAAGATCCTCTCCATGCTGACCAAGAACCCGGTTCTCGGGGTGCTGGCCGGAGCACTGACCACTGCCGTTTTGCAGAGCAGCAGTGCCACAACGGTAATGGCCATCGGCTTTGTCAGCAAATCCGAGAAGGTTAAGAACATTGGCCAGACCATATTTGCCTTCGGACTTTTATTCCTGGGCATTGAGACCACGGGAGATGTTATGAAACCATTGGCTTCAAGTCCGGTATTCACAGACATGATCGGCAAGGTAGCACACATCCCGGTGCTGGGTGTCTGCGTTGGAACCATTATGACCCTTGTGGTACAGAGCAGTAGCGCCACCATTGCGGTGCTGCAGAACTTTGCATCTCAGGCGGGACCGGACGGGCAACAGCTCAGAGAAAAAATATACAAGAAAGCAGGAAGAAATAAAGATGAATAAAATACAAGAATGTTTTACAAACCGGGAGCTGTCATGGCTCAAATTTAACGAGAGAGTGTTAAACGAGGCGGGAAACGCCAGAGTGCCCCTGGCGGAGCGGCTGACCTTTGCCTCCATTTACCAGAGCAATCTGGATGAGTTTTTCCGGGTGCGTGTGGGCACGCTGATGATGCAGATGAATTCCAAGGAGCCGGTGCGGGAGAACAAGACCGGAATGACCAGCGAGGAGCAGGTGAGGGAAATCTTAAAGCAGGTCAATGTGCTGGAGAAGAAAAAGGCAAAGATTTATGAGCAGCTGATGGGGGAACTGGAGCCCAAGGGTATCCATATCATCAACTTCAATAAGCTGTCCAACACCGAGGGAAAGATGTTAGAGCAGTATTTTGATGCGCATATTGCACCATTCCTGTCACCCATGATCATCGGAAGACAGCAGCCTTTCCCGTTCCTTGCAAACCAGCAGCTGTATGCCATTGTACTGCTCACCAGCCAGAAGGGCAAGAAAAAGACGGGAATCGTTCCCTGCTCCAACAGTGTCTTCAAGCGGCTGATCGAGATTCCTACGAGACCGGGATATTTCATGCTTTCTGAGGAATTGATTCTGCATTTTGTATCCAAGCTTTATCCGAAATATACCATTCGCGAGAAATCAATCCTTCGTGTGACGAGAAATGCGGATATCGATGCCGGTGGAATCTATGATGAGGATATGGATTACCGCAATATGATGGAGCAGCTGATCAAGCAGAGAAGCCGACTGAATCCGGTGCGTGTAGAATTAAGCCGCAAGATCAACGACAAGGCAAAAGAGGAACTGTCCCAGTTCCTGGAGATTGGTTTCAAGCATATCATCAATGTGGATACCCCGTTAGATCTGTCCTTTGTATTTGAACTTCAGAGCTATCTGAGAAACCAGCCGGAGCTTTTCTATCAGAAGAGAACCCCGCAGGCAAGTCCGGCGCTGGATCTGAAGCAGAGCATTTTAGACCAGGTGGAGAAAAAGGATGTGCTGTTATCCTATCCCTTCGAGAGCATGAAGCCATTCTTAAATATGCTACAGGAGGCTGCAGAGGATGATTCTGTGGTTTCTATCAAGATGACTCTTTACCGGGTGGCAGAGCGCAGCAAGATTATCGATGCATTGGTAGAGGCCGCAGAGAACGGCAAGGAGGTTGTAGTTCTGGTAGAGCTGCGTGCCCGTTTTGATGAGGCCAACAACATCGAGATGTCCCATCGCCTGGAGGATGCAGGCTGTCACATTCTCTACGGACTCGGGGAGTACAAGGTGCACTCCAAGCTGTGCCTGATCACCAGAGTAAAAGAAAATGGACACAGTTACATCACCCAGATCGGTACCGGAAATTACAATGAGAAGACATCCAGACTTTACACAGATCTTTCTCTGATCACTGCTAACCAGGAAATCGGAGCAGAGGCAGCCAATGTCTTCAGTGCTCTGCAGCGGGGCGAAGTGGTGGAAGAGACCAAGGATCTTCTGGTGGCACCGAAGTGCCTCCAGAATAAGGTGGCGTTTATGATGGATGAGGAAATCGCCAAGGCAAAGAAGGGCGAGAATGCCTATATTGGAATCAAGATCAACTCCCTGACAGATAAATTCCTCATTCAGAAGCTTATCGAGGCTTCGCAGGCCGGCGTTAAGGTGGAACTGATTGTCCGGGGCATCTGCTGCCTGAAGCCGGGAATTCCGGGATTCACGGACAACATTACCATTATCAGTATCCTAGGCCGTTTCCTGGAGCACTCCAGAATTTACCGCTTCGGAGCAGGAAAGGATGATAAGATCTACATTGCCTCCGCAGATTTCATGACCAGAAATACCGTCCGCCGTGTAGAGGTGGCTGTTCCAATCTACGATGAAGAGATTAAGAAAAGACTTCGGGATATGTTCGACACCATGATGAAGGACGAGGAAAAGGGCAAGATTCAGGACAGTGAGGGACGTTATCTGGACCGCGGTCTGGAAGGGTCTGATAAGATCAATTCCCAGGAGTATTTTTATCAGGAGGCTTACGACAGAGTGAGTGAGGACGATTCTAAGAAAGAGTCCGTTGGGTAAAAGTATTATTAAGTTTAAAATTAAGAAATAGAAAAGTGACATGAGAAAAATTAAGAATATCACAATTTTGTTCCTTGTTTTTGTGCTTTTACTGGGTGGATGCTCTGTGGGGACAGACACCCGGAGAAGCACTTCGGAAAAAGAGAATAAAACAGAGAATTCCTTTAAGGGAAGCTTGGGAGGAGAGACCATACGCGTCCTTTCAGGCTCCGAGAACCAGGGACTTTCGGATATCCTAAAGGAATGTGCCAGTAAGACCGGAGTTACCATCGAGATGATATACAAGGGCTCTGTGGACATTATGCATGAGCTGGAGGAGGGGGCAGAGGATTATGACGCAGTCTGGCCGGCCTCCACCCTTTGGATTTCCCTGGGAGATAAGCAGCATCTGGTGAAGTATAACCAGTCCATTTCCGCATCCCCGGTCGTGTTCGGGGTTCGGGAATCCCTGGCGAAAAAGTTGAATCTGATGAACCGGGAGGTTTCAGTGAAGGAACTTCTTGAGGACATCATTTAAATATGTCCACACTTATGGGTACAGTTTAAAACCCCGGTCCAGCGCCCAGAAAACAAGGAAGAGCAGGGGAAAAATGGGCGATAGGGAGCAAAATTCCCTTGACAGAGGGGAACAAATTGCCGTATAATGGGCGGCAGAGTGAGACAGAAGTCACACGAAGGGGTACACCACCGCGGGTGTAGTTCTTTGTGTGACTTTTTTGCGTCTGTTAATTTGACCAATACCATTGTGGAAATGTAGCGATACTGTTGAAGAAAAGGCAGGGTGGATGAAACGTTAAGGGTACAATTAGAAAAGGATAAATATTCCTGTAGCAGGGGGCAGAAAAATAAGTTTCACAATCGGTAGTATTCATGCATGTATGCATGAATGGAAGAAAAGAAAGGAGCGTAACATGGTACATATCAACGGAAAGGATGAAGCAGCAGCGGGAATGACGATACAGGAGTATCTGGAAAAGAATGAATATCCCCTCCAGTGGATCGTGGTGGAGTGCAACGAGGAGATTGTTCCGAAGGAAACTTATGCCATGAGAAAGATGGAGGACAATGATGTGATAGAGATTGTCAGCTTTGTCGGCGGCGGGGCGTAATACATGTAGATTTCCCATTTCTAATAAGCACTGCAAATGGTGGTATTTACTTACATCAGGTTCAGGAATCATAAAATCATTTGTTTCCGGCAGGCATCGAGAAGAAAGTGACCAGATGGCAAGGGAGAGGGCGGTAGAACATGGAAAGAGATAGCACCAGAATCAGAGTTAGCCCGGAGAGAAATGACAAAGAAATAGAAGATAATTAACAAACAAATCACAAATAAACAGACGGAGGACATACCAATGAACAATGACACATTTACCTTAGGAGGAAAGGAATTCACATCAAGATTTATCCTGGGTTCAGGAAAATATTCCATGGAGCTCATAAAGGCAGCCGTGGAGAATGCGGGAGCGCAGATCATTACTCTGGCAGTGCGCAGAACCAATACCAGGAAGAATGAGAGTATTTTGGACTATATTCCGGAGGGAGTAACACTTCTGCCCAATACCTCCGGGGCGAGAGACGCCAAAGAGGCGGTTCGTATCGCCCATATGGCAAGGGAACTGGGCTGTGGAAACTTCGTGAAGGTTGAGATCATGAAGGATTCCAAGTATCTGCTGCCGGATAATGTGGAGACGGTAAAGGCGACGGAGATTCTGGCCAATGAGGGATTTGTGGTGCTTCCTTATATGTACCCGGATCTGTATACCGCAAGGGATCTGGTAAATGCTGGGGCGGCAGCCGTGATGCCGCTGGCTTCCCCCATCGGTTCCAACAAGGGACTTGCCACCAGAGATTTTATCCAGATTTTAATTGATGAGATCGATCTGCCTATTATTGTGGATGCGGGAATCGGTAAACCTTCTCAGGCCTGCGAAGCCATGGAGATGGGTGCGGCAGCCGTGATGGCTAATACCGCCATTGCCACAGCAGGAGACATCCCTGCCATGGCATCTGCCTTTAAGTCGGCCATCGAGGCGGGAAGAAGTGCCCACTTGGCAGGGCTTGGCCGGGTATTGGAGCGTGGCGCTTCTGCATCGGATCCCCTGACAGGATTCTTAAGGGACTAGGAGGTTGCAAAAATGGCTGAGAATCAATTTTTCATCGATTCAGATAAATTAAGCGAAGAGGCGCTGGCCCGCAAGCATCAGCTGGAAACGGATCCTTCCAGCCGGACCAACCATATGGAATATATGGAGGGCATGGAGCAAATCCGTCCGGAAATCCGGGAAAAGACATTGGCTGCTATGGAAGGCTTCGATTATAGCAAATACACTGCCAGGGATGTGCAGATGGCATTAGCCCACGAGACCTGCTCCGTGGAGGATTTTAAGGCGTTACTTTCCCCGGCGGCAGCGCCGTTTCTGGAGCAGATGGCACAGAAGGCAAAGATCGAGACCGGCAAGCATTTCGGGAATACGGTGTATCTTTTCACGCCCCTGTACATTGCCAACTACTGCGAGAATTACTGTGTCTACTGCGGCTTCAACTGCTACAACGATATCCACCGGAAAAAGCTGACGGCAGAGGAAATTGAGCACGAGATGAAGGTCATTGCGGATTCCGGCATCGAGGAGATCCTGATGCTCACCGGTGAGAGCCGGGCGGCTTCCGATGTGCAGTATATCGGGGAGGCCTGCAGGATGGCGAGAAAATATTTCCGAAATGTGGGTCTGGAAATCTATCCGGTGAATACGGAGGAATACAGGTATCTTCACGAGTGTGGGGCGGATTACATTACAGTCTTTCAGGAAACCTATGATTCCGATAAGTATGAGACCCTGCATCTCATGGGGCATAAGCGGATTTTCCCCTACCGTTTTGAGGCTCAGGAGCGGGCAATCCTTGGGGGAATGCGGGGTGTGGGCTTTTCTGCACTGTTAGGTCTTTCTGATTTCCGGAAGGATGCCTTTGCCTCTGCCATGCATATTTACTACCTGCAGCGGAAATATCCCCATGTGGAATATTCCCTGTCCTGCCCGAGGCTTCGCCCCATCATCAACAACGACAAAATCAATCCATTGGATGTCCATGAGAAGGAACTGTGCCAGATTCTCTGTGCGTACCGGATTTTCCTGCCATATGTGGGCATTACCGTGTCCTCCAGAGAGCAGAAGCATTTCCGGGACGGTATCGTAAAGATCGCCGCTACCAAGGTGTCCGCAGGTGTATCCACGGGAATTGGGGACCACGAGAGCAAATATGAGGGAAAGGAAAATGCGGATGCCGGCGACGAGCAGTTCGAGATCTCCGATGGAAGAAGCTTTGACCAGATGTACGGGGATATGGAAGCAGAGGGGCTTCAGCCGGTGTTAAACGATTATGTCTATGTGTAGAAACATTTGTATCACCAATCGGAAGCTGGTGAAGGGGGATTTCTTAGAGCAGATAAAACGTGCATTGGAAAAGAAGCCTTACGCTATGATCCTGCGGGAAAAGGATTTGAGTGAAGCCGAGTACGAGAAACTGGCAGAGCAGGTAATGAAACTGTGTGAGGGCAGCGAAACGAAGCTGATTCTCCACAGTTATCCTAAGGCAGCGAAGCGTCTGGGTGCGGACAGCCTCCATATGCCCCTTGGGGCATTTTTGAACATGTCACAGGAAGATAAAGCTCTTTTCCCATGCCTTGGCGTCTCTACGCATTCCGTAGAGGATGCCCTGCTGGCAGAAGAAAATGGAGTCACCTACATCACCGCTGGCCACGTCTTTGCCACTGACTGCAAAAAGGGCGTGCCCCCGCGAGGGCTGGCCTTTCTGCATGAGGTATGCGAGGCCGTGAGCATACCGGTCTACGCCATCGGTGGTATCAGCGGAGAAAATATGGCAGACTGCCTGGGGCAGGGAGCTGCCGGGGTTTGCATGATGTCCGGGTATATGATAGGATAAAAGAAACAAAAGAAATATTTGTAAACAAGACAGTTTTCACTATACGAGACAGAAAGGCGTTCGGTAAAAATGAAAAGAATAAGTATCAAGGATTTTTCAAATATTAAAATCGGCAATGCAGAAAATGTATCTGCCGGTACAGGATGTACTGTGATTATCAGTGAATCCGGCATGTGCGCAGGACTTGATGTGAGAGGCGGCGGCCCGGCATCCAGGGAAAGTGAACTGTTAAAACCTCTTGCCCAGGCAGATGCGATTCACGCGGTTGTGCTTGGTGGCGGCAGCGCCTTTGGTCTGGATGCAGCCGGTGGCGTAATGCAGTTTCTGGAGGAAAGAGGGATCGGTTTTGATGTGGGAGTGACGAAGGTGCCGTTGGTTTGCCAGTCGGATATTTTTGACCTGTCAGTGGCGGATTCTACGGTGAGACCGGATAAAGCCATGGGGTATGAAGCCTGTAAAAATGCCTATGCAGACAACTATCAGGATGGAAATTACGGCGCCGGTGTGGGCGCCACGGTAGGAAAACTGATGGGAATGGATTATTGTATGAAATCCGGGATCGGAAGCTATGCCGTGCAGGTGGGTGAGCTGCAGCTGGGAGCTGTGGTAGTCGTGAATTCTCTGGGGGATATTTATGATTACCAGAACGGAAAGATCATTGCGGGAATGCTGGCGCAGGATCATAAAACTTTTGCAGGTACAGAAGATGTCATGTTCCGTTCGATTGAAGTACATGACAACAAATTTGTTGGAAATACCACCATTGGCGCCATCATTACAAATGGAGCATTTAACAAAAGCCAATTGTGCAAAATAGCAGGGATGGCACATAATGGATATGCCCGTTCCATTCGTCCCGTACATACCACGGCAGACGGTGACAGTATTTATGCCCTTTCGGTGGGAAAGGTAGAGGCAGATCTGGATATGGCAGGAACCCTGGCGGCAAAGGTAATGTCAGAAGCAATTTCCCAGGCAGTTAAAAGTGCGAAAAAGGCTTATGGATATCCTGCCTATGAGGATATTATATAGGCACATGAAACTGAAAAGATAGTTATAGTTTCATGTGCCTTTTTCGTTCTATTGTGCAAGTCCTTTTGAAAATAAATAGTAAGTTTCCTTATGGTTGACAAAATAACTGAATAATTGAATACCGCTCCATTGTGCTTTCATGTATTTATATTGTATGATGTTTTCAGGAGGAATACGATATGAATATGCTGAACTTATCGGAAAACATATTACGTCTTCGCCGCGAACGCAAAATTACCCAGGAAGAACTTGCGGATTTTGCGGGTGTGACGAAGGCGTCGGTTTCCAAATGGGAGAGCGGAAAAAGTACGCCGGATATTATGCTTTTGCCCCTTCTGGCGTCTTTTTTTGATGTGACCGTGGATGCGTTGATCGGGTACGAGCC
>ONEJ01000052.1 GCA_900316805.1 uncultured Lachnospiraceae bacterium | reverse complement strand
TCCGAACATCTGTCTGAAAGCAAGACGACCGATACGGCCGAATCCGTTGATTGCTACTCTTACTGCCATTCTTAATTCCTCCTAGAAATTGTAAATAAGTTATCTTCTTGGACTACTTGTCCCAAGCTTCTTTTATTTTACCCAATTATTTCCGAAAGTTCAAGTGTTTTCTATGAGTTTGTTAATTTTTTCACTAAATATTTTCAATTCTTTAACAAATATAGTATAATCATCACAGTAGAAAAACAAAGGGAGGAACTTCCATGCTTTGGGATACGCATATGCACACACATTTTTCCGGGGACAGTGATGCCAGTCCACGGCAGATGATTCTGGCAGCCCAACAGGCCGGTTTGTCCGGCTTGTGCTTCACCGACCACCTGGATTACGATTACCCGGATGATCCGGATCTGTTTCTTTTGGACTTTTCTTCTTATAGTGAAGAAATTCAGTCACTCCGTCAGGAATTCAAAGAGCGGTTTCCCATCCTGCTGGGTGTTGAGATTGGTCTTCAGCCCCAGATTGCAGAAAAAAACCGCATTGCCGCCAAAGCCTGCTCTTTTGACTATATCATCGGATCCTCCCATGTAGTTCATGGCATGGATCCCTATTACAGCAAATACTACGAGGGCCGGAGTGAGGATGATGCCTACCTGGAGTATTTTGAATCCATTTTGGAAAATCTGCGCACCGATGCGGATTTTGATGTCTATGGCCACATCGACTATGTAGTGCGTTACGGTCCAAACCGGAACCGTTTTTATTCATATATGAAATTTGCGGATGTAATCGATGAGATTTTGAAAACCATCATCCATATGGGAAAGGGAATCGAAATCAATACCGGTGGTTTCAAATACGGTCTGGGGCATCCCAATCCTACGGAGGATATCCTCTCCCGTTACCGGGAGCTTGGAGGCGAGATCATTACCATTGGGTCAGATGCCCACGCGCCGGAGCATGTAGCCTTTACCTTCGACCGCGTACCGGAACTTCTGTCTCAGGCGGGATTTCACTATTTTACTGTTTTTCAGGAGCGTAAACCGGTTTTTCTTAAGCTGAATGAATAGGATTCCAACAACCTTTTGAGAACAAAAATGAATTTTTATCAAAAATGTCTTGCAAAATTGAAAATAAATTGTATAATATAGATATTGAATCGCGTATGGTGAACGCACGAAGCGTACAAAATGAGTATGTAGTTCAATTTTATTTAACAATTATCTAATTAACTACTCAGTTACCCAATTACTTTTCAGTAACTAAGAAAGGAGCAGGTTTCCTCGCCTGCTCCTTTCTTCGTGTTTCATTCTACAGACAGTGTTGAACCTCCTCCAAATACCGCTCCAGCACCCTCTTTACCTCCGCTTTCTTCCCTTTGCTGCAATTGATTTCGCTTCCGTCTTTCATAAGAATCTTGTCGGAAGTGCTGGCAACATGGGCACAATTGACCAGATATCTTTTGGAGGGATGTACAAAGTAATACCCTCGCAAAAGCTCCTCGTAACGGATCATACTTCCACGGATCCTATAGCTTTCTTTCTCGGTCTTCACGCACAGATAGTGCCCTTCACTCTCAAAATACTGAATATCCTCAATACGGACATAGCACGTTGACCGCCCCTCATGGATCAGGATGCTCCGCTTTCTGTGGTCGAGCGCCCACAACCGGTTCAACGCCTTCTCCAGTTCCTCGTCCACAAACTGCTTTCTGATAAACCACACCGGCTGATAGAAAAAGGTCTCGAACACATCCTCCTGACTGCTGCTCATGAAAATCAATCTACAGTCTTTCTTCCCCGGAGACAGTTGAACCATATCTGCAACAACAAAACCTGACATATCCGCCAGTTTCGTGTTTAAAAACAAAAGATCCAATGGTCCAGCCTCCCCCAGCGCACGCATGGCGCTCTGTCCGTCTGCAAAGCTCCTAACAGATACTCCATAATCCCGACAGGCATAAAAATCCTTTAGTTTCGTTTCCAGCATATCTGTAAAGCCGCTGTCCAAATCACAAATTACAATTTCTAACATTTTTAGTAAATCTCCCTTTTATTTCGGAATGATTATACCCATTTTATC
>ONEJ01000058.1 GCA_900316805.1 uncultured Lachnospiraceae bacterium | reverse complement strand
TACCATATAGCAAATGATTACAAAACTTTATTTCACCTAGTACAGCGTTTCGTAAATAACTGGACCATGGGTTACACTTTTTCCCTATACGTCCACGCAAAATAAGAATATTTCTGATATAAGTTAAAATGTGGGCGCTGGAGAGAACTTATTTCCTTTACGCCCAGAATTTAGAATAACAGAATCCTTTTCGTCCGAAAACTGGGCGTATGCAAAATTAATTCCTTCCAGCGTCCCAAATCCCGGGTTTTGAGCTTGAACATAAGAAGAGTATGAGCGTATACAAAGAAATACAGCCATCGCATGGTACATGATTTCTTTCCGTTTGGGTAGTGGAGAATGATTTTTCTGTATATACCCATATCGGACGAATAAGAGGGGAAAATCCTTGTGTGGGAAGTTTTGGCTCTAATAAATAAAAGAATCTTCCAAAAACTGGTTGACAAATCCCTATGAAAAGGGTATAGTATAAATCACATTAAACCTACTAGATAACTATGATTTACAAAAGGGGCAAACAACATGGGCTTCAACACGAAATTACTGCACGGGACAAAAGCCGGAGATCCGGTGACGGGAGCAACCCTGACACCGATCTACCAGTCCTCTGCATTTTACCAGCCCTCCGCGGAGCAGCATGAGAAGCTGTTTCACAATAAAGCGCAGGGCTACTCTTATACAAGAATTGAAAATCCCACCATCGAAGCTTTCGAGGACAAGATGACGGTGCTGGAAAATGGAAAGGCGACGGTGGCATGTTCTTCCGGAATGGCGGCTATCACCAATGCACTGTTAAATATCGTGGGGGCGGGGGATGAAATTGTCACCAGCAACAGCCTCTATGGCGGAACTATTGATCTGTTCCATGATTTGGAAGCTTTTGGAATCAAGACCAATTTTGTGGATGGAAGTAATCCCACTTCTGTGGAAGCTGCCATCAATGATAACACCAAGGTGCTTTTTGCAGAGACCATTGGCAATCCGAAACTGGATGTGACGGATATCCCGGCGTGGGCGAAGTTGGCTCATGGGCATGGAATCCCGCTGATCATTGACAATACGGTGGCGACACCTTATCTGGTGCGGCCCATAGAGCATGGAGCGGATATCGTGATCAATTCCACTTCCAAATATGTCAACGGTAACAGCAGTGCCATCAGCGGAACCATCACAGACAGCGGCAATTTTAAATGGGATCAGGAGCGCTACCCGCTGATGAAGCCTTATTTGAAATTTGGTCCCTTTGCCTATACCGCAAAGCTGAGAAACGGCTTGTTCCGAAACACCGGTGCCTGCATGGCACCCCAGACCGCATTCTACAATCTGGTGGGCATGGAAACCTTGGGGCTTCGCATGGAGCGGGCATGCAACAATGCGCTGGAGCTGGCCTGTTACTTAGATCTTTTGGATGGGGTGACGGTCAATTACCCGGGTCTTGCCACAAGCCCCTGGTATGACACGGCATCGAAACTTTTGAAGAAAGGCTGCGGAGCCATCCTGACCCTTCGGGTAGGCAGTAAAGAAAGGGCATTTGCTGTGATGAACGCCTTAAAGATTCCTAAGATCGTTTCCAACATCGGAGACACCAAGACATTGATCGTTCATCCGGAATCAACTTTAAGTGCCCACAGTACGGAGCAGGAGAAAAAGGATGCAGCCGTTTATGATGATATGATAAGAGTCAGCGTAGGAATCGAGGATATTGAGGATTTAATTCATGATTTCGAGCAGGCGCTAAAGTGATTAACATATAAAAAACGAAACACACAGAAAAAGGAGAAAAGTTATGGCAGTTGATTACGCAGCACTGAAAAAAGGCGGCTTTATGAGGCAGAAGCAGAAGAATCATTTTTCCCTGCGCCTTGCAGTGGTAGGTGGAAATCTTACCGCAGAGAATCTGAGAATTATTGCAGAGGTGGCAGAGAAATACGGAGACGGGCATGTCCATCTCACCTCCAGACAGAGCGTGGAAATTCCCTTCATTAAGCTGGAGCAGGTAGAAGAGGTGAAGGAAGCCCTTGCCACCGGCGGTTGTAAGCCGGGAGTCTGTGGACCGCGAGTCCGTACCATTACCGCCTGTCAGGGCTCTGCGATCTGCCCCAGCGGTAACATTGATACCTACGATCTTGCCAAGAAGCTGGACGAGCGTTATTTTGCAAGGGAGCTTCCTCACAAGTTTAAATTCGGTGTCACCGGATGCCAGAATAACTGCTTAAAGGCAGAGGAAAATGATGTGGGAATCAAAGGTGCATCCCTTGTGGAGTGGGAGGAAGAAGCGTGTATTATGTGCGGTGTCTGTGAAAAGACCTGCCGTGAGGGTGCAATTTCCGTAAAAGATGGTACAATAGATTTGGATAAAGACAAATGTAACTACTGCGGACGATGTGTGAAGGCATGTCCCACAGAGGCATGGAAGGGAACACCGGGATTTCTGGTATCCTTTGGCGGACTGTTTGGTAACCGGGTGTACAAGGGAGAAAATTACCTGCCGGTCATTACCTCGGAGGAACAGCTTTTTGCAGTGACCGATGCGGCAATTCAGTTCTTTGATGATCACGCCAACCCGGGAGAGCGTTTCCGTGCAACATTAGAGCGTGTAGGATTAGATGAATTTAAGAAAGTGATTAAGGAGGCATATGATGGCTGATTATGAAATTGACGAGAGAGTAGATATTACCGATGTGGTCTGCCCCATGACTTTTGTGAAGGCTAAGGTGGCTATGGAGGAACTGGAGATCGGGCAGGTGCTGGCTGTGACCATGAATGACGGGGAGCCGGTACAGAACGTGCCCAGAAGCTTTAAGGAAGAAGGGCAGCAGGTATTGAAGCTGATCGACAACGGCAACGGAACCTACGACCTGATTGTAAAGAAATTAGAGGAGTAAACCATGGCAGCAAGAATCAGCAAGGATGATTTTGAACAGAAGGTTCTGCAGAGTGAGCTTCCGGTAATCGTGGATTTTTATTCCGATTCCTGCATCCCCTGCAAGCAGCTCTCCCCCATTCTTGGGGACATTGAGGATGATTATGAGGACAAGCTGAAGGTCTTCAAGGTGAACGTCAATTATGACGCAGAACTGGCGGAAGAGTATCAGGTGCTGGCCAGCCCCACACTGATTTTCTTTAAAGAGGGAAAAGAGGCAGACCGCATCCGGGGACTGGTGAAGAAGCCGGAATTGGCAGAACATGTGGAAGCATTACTGGGGTAGCAGCCAGGCTGGATAAAAAGAAAACAAAAAGGAGAACAGCATGAAAGTAACAGTTTCAGGAAACACTAAGGATATTGCAGAAAACACTACGGTAGCACAGCTTGTGATTGACGAGAAAGTAGACAATCCGGATTACGTTACCGTAACCATTAACGACGAATTTGTAGAGCATCACGATTTTGAGAAGACCGTTTTGAAGGAAAATGATGTGGTTGAGTTCTTATACTTCATGGGAGGAGGAAGCTTCTAATGGCATTTACAAATGAGCAGATGGAGCGCTACAGCCGCCACATCATCCTTCAGGAGGTTGGTGTAAAGGGGCAGAAGAAGCTCTTAAATGGAAAAGTACTGATCATCGGTGCCGGTGGATTAGGAGCTCCGGCAGCTATGTATCTGGCAGCAGCCGGTGTGGGAACCATCGGAATCGTGGATGCGGACGAGGTGGATCTTTCCAACCTGCAGCGTCAGATCATCCACGGTACTGCTGATGTGGGCAAAGCCAAAGTAAAATCAGCAAAAGAGACCATGAACGCCATGAATCCGGATGTACAGGTGAACATTTACCGTGAATTTGTCACTTCCGAGAATATCATGGATCTGATTAAGGATTATGATTTTGTCATCGATGGAACCGATAACTTCCCGGCAAAATTTCTGATCAACGATGCCTGCGTTATGGCAGAGAAACCCTTTTCCCATGCGGGGATTATCCGCTTCAAAGGACAGCTCATGACCTACGTGCCGGGGGAAGGCCCCTGCTACCGCTGTGTCTTCAAGAACCCGCCGCCAAAGGATGCCGTTCCTACCTGTAAGCAGGCAGGCGTTATTGGTGCCATGGGTGGTGTGATCGGAAGTTTACAGGCCATGGAGGCCATCAAGTACCTGCTGGGTGTGGGGGAGCTGCTGACAGGAAAGCTTCTCACCTTCGATGCCCTCAAGATGGAATTTCATACGGTGAAGCTGCCGAAGGCAGACAAGAATTGTGCCATCTGTGGCGAGCACCCAACCATTACCGAACTCATCGATTACGAGCAGGTGGAATGCCCGGATCACAAATAATATTTACACAATAACCCTGAATTTATCAGAAAATAGATTGTGTCAAAGCGAGGAAGCTATGATATACCTTAAGAAATCAGATTACGATAAAATCGTCGAACATGCAAAGAAAAATCTTCCCGAGGAGGCCTGCGGTCTTCTTGGAGGAACGAAAAACGGTGATGAGAAAACCGTTGAGAAGGTTTATCTTCTCACCAATATCGACCACACCAACGAGCATTTTTCCATGGATCCCAAGGAACAGCTTGCGGCGGTAAAGGACATGAGGGCAAACGGGCTGGAACTGTTGGGCAACTGGCATTCCCATCCGGAATCTCCCTCACGCCCGTCGGAGGAGGACAAGCGCCTTGCCTATGACCCCACGGTCAATTACCTGATCCTGTCGCTGATGGATGCGGAGCCGGTATTACGAGCCTTTGTTATTGACAAGGATCGCAATGTGACGGTGGAAGAAATCACAGTGACAGAGTAACAGTAATACGGTGAAATAAATGCATTTTTGCTTCGTAACTGTGAGGGTACTGAACAGTTACAAATCATGAAATATTGGAACCGCAAAGTACGGGTAAAACCAGTGGTTGAATAAAATGATGGGAAGGAATTCTGAACCGATATAAGGCAGAACGAAAGGAAATTACCAGATGTATGACTTAGTGATTAT
The DNA here is from genome assembly GCA_900316805.1 of uncultured Lachnospiraceae bacterium. Lineage (GTDB taxonomy): Bacteria > Bacillota > Clostridia > Lachnospirales > Lachnospiraceae > Roseburia. The sequence goes on along the minus strand of ONEJ01000058.1, from coordinate 15,708 downwards.
CGGAAGTGGACCGGCAGGATTGTCGGCAGCAGTATATGCAAAAAGAGCCTGCCTTGACCTAGTTCTTTTGGAAAAGGAGCCTATGGGCGGCGGGCAGATTATATATACGGAACAGGTGGATAATTACCTGGGGCTTCCGGAAACCAACGGATTTGACCTCTCCCAGAAATTCGAGCAACATGCAAAGGAACTGGGAGCGCCCACGAAAACCGGTGAAGTGGCATCGGTAGAACCGGTGGATCATGACTGGAAGGTGGTTCTTGCCTCCGGGGAGGAACTTCTTGCCAAAACTGTGCTTCTGGCGACAGGAGCCGGCCACAGAACTCTGGGTGTGCCGGGAGAAAAAGAACTGACCGGCGCCGGGGTATCCTACTGTGCCACCTGTGACGGAGCCTTTTTCCGCAATAAAACCGTAGCGGTAGTAGGCGGCGGTGACGTGGCTCTGGAGGATGCCCTGTATCTGGCCAAAGGCTGCGAAAAGGTTTACCTGATCCACCGGAGAAAGGAACTCCGTGGGGCTAAGATCCTGCAGGAGCAGGTGGAAAAGGAAGAAAAGATTATCTTCCTTCCCGACACGGTGGTTACCGCGATTCATGGGGACAACAAGGTAGAGAGTGTTATCCTTGCGGGCAGAGACAAGGGCGAAGAGAGGGAACTTGTGCTGGATGGAATTTTCATTGCCGTTGGCATGAATCCGCAGACGGCGTGTGTTGCCGGGACGCTCGCCTTGGACAACGGCTATGTGCCGGCCGGTGAGGAGGGCATCACGGAGAAACCGGGGCTTTTCGTGGCAGGAGATGTGCGCACCAAAAGACTTCGCCAGATCGTGACTGCAGTGTCCGACGGAGCCAATGCTGTGGCATCCATCACAGAGTACCTCACAAAAAATGGAAATTGAGAAAACAGATCGATTTTGAAGGACAGCAGGCTGGTACAAAAGGCTGTAGTCCGGGAAGCAGAAAGGCGGTGAGAATGTGCTGATATCATCAAGAGGACAATATGCAATCCGGATTTTACTGGATTTGGCACTCCATGAAAACGGAGAGGCCATCAACGTAAAAACCATTGCACAGCGTCAGGATCTTTCGGAAAAATATATGGAGCAGATATTAAGTGTACTGCAGAAGGCCGGTTTTGTTGTCAGTACACGGGGATATCACGGTGGTTACCATCTGACAGGAAAGCCGGAGAACTACAGTGTGGGAAAAATTCTCCGCACCGTGGATGGACCGCTGATTCCTGCGAACCAGCAGCCGGAAAATGAAAATAAGCCCATTGATCAGGTGGTTAATGAGTTGTGGATCAATCTTCAGGGGAAAATCGAACAGACACTGGATGCAGTGACCCTTTTAGACCTGATGAACAGTTACAACGAGAAACTATGTTTTAATTATATGATATAGGGAAGCGGATATATGGCAAAATTACAGCAGGGAGTCCTTGGACTTATCGGACACACGCCGCTTGTTGAAGTGGCAAATTTTGAAAAACTGCATAACTTAAAGGCGCATCTGGCAGTGAAGATCGAGTCGTTCAATCCCGGAGGCAGTGTGAAGGATCGCATTGCTCTGGCGATGGTGGAGGATGCGGAGAAGACAGGAAATCTCAAACCGGGAGCTACCATCATAGAGCCAACCTCCGGCAATACGGGAATCGGAATTGCTGCTGTGGCAGCCGCCAAAGGCTATCATGCCATCATGACCATGCCGGAAACCATGAGTATTGAAAGAAGAAAGCTCTTAAGTGCTTACGGTGCAGAGGTGGTTCTCACCCCGGGGCATCTGGGCATGAAGGGAGCCATTGACAAGGCAAGGGAGCTGAATGAGAAAATTGAAAATTCCGTAATCTTAAGCCAATTTTCCAATCCCTCCAATCCCAAGGCGCATGTGACCACCACCGGGCCGGAAATCTGGGAGCAGACAGGTGGAGAAATTGACTTCTTTGTAGCCGGTGTGGGAACCGGCGGAACAATTTCGGGAACTGGCATGTACTTAAAATCCAAGAATCCCGGAATTCATATCGTGGCAGTAGAGCCCGCGGGGTCCCCGGTGTTAAACGGCGGACAGGCAGGCCCCCATATGCTGCAGGGAATCGGTGCCGGTTTTATTCCGGATACCTTAAACCGCTCGGTCTATGACGAGGTCATTGACGTGGAAAATGAGGCGGCCTTTGACTGCACCAGAGAACTGGCAAAGACCGAGGGAATTCTGGCAGGAATCTCTTCCGGCGCTGCATTGGCTGCGGCCCTGGAGATTGCCAAACGCCCGGAAAATGAGGGGAAGACCATTGTAGCACTTCTGCCGGATACCGGAGAACGTTATTTATCTACCATGTTGTTTAAGTAAAGAGGGGACAACCATATGTCTATCAAGAAGATCGCCTCTGCTGTAGGCGTTTCTGCGGCCACGGTATCCCGGGTGTTAAATAACCCGGATTACCGCTGTTCCTCTCCCCGGCTGCGGGAACAAATCTGGAATACCGCAATGAAAATGAATTATGTGCCCAACGAGGCTGCGAGGCAGCTGAAAACGGGAAAGGTGCAGACGGAGAAAACCTACTGCATCAATGTGCTGATGACACGTATGGATGCGGCGTCATCGGATCCCTTTTTCCAGGAACTTCTTCGGGTGGTGGAGAGCGAGATACACAGACAGGGCTGTATTCTGTCAAAGGTGTGGTACCGCTCTCTTTTTTCTGATGATAAGCGCTGCCGGAGAGAGGATGTGGACGCCGTTATCGGCCGGATGTTAGAAGAGACGGACAGCCCCGGGGACGGATTGATCATCATTGGAAAATGTAATCACAAGGCATTGGTTAAGCTAAAGCAGCACTTTAAGGCTATGGTGTACGTGAACCGGGACTCCTCCCAGGGAGAGGTGGATGAAGTCATCTGTAACGGAAAGAAAATCTCCAGAATCGCCATCGAGTATTTGGTGGAGCTGGGACATGAAAATATTGGTTATGTGGGCAGCTGTCACAACGAAGCTCGTTACCAGGGCTACATTGAGACCCTTCAGGACAATGGTATCGACATTGACAGCGATTACATCATAGAGACAAAACAGACGGAGATGGAGGGATTCCAGGCAATGGAGCAGTTTCTGAATTCGGACAAGTGTCCTACCGGCATCTACTGCTCCAATGATATCACGGCTATTGGAATGCTTAAGTACCTCAACAAGCAGAAGAACCGTTACTATACGCCTTCTATCATTTCCAGCGATGGCATTGAGGAGGCACAGTACACCACCCCTATGCTGACCACCGTGCAGGTTTCCAAGGAGGAAATGGGAAAATTCGCATTGTATCTGCTTTTAGACCGCCTGCGGGGAGGACACCGGGGCAACGTGAAGATGGAGCTGGAGTGCAGACTGGTGAAGAGAGACAGCTGCACACCGGCGGAGGAAAGCCGATGGTGCGAGTACTACATTTAGCCACAACTTTCCCCCAGCTGGACACTTCCGTGGCGGCATTTGCCTGCGGCAGACACTCGATTTATTCCAAGCCGTGTGCGAGTTAATGCCTCTATCCACAAAAGCGGGCCCGGGAAATACACGTTCAAGCGAAGCGCGTTTGTAATTCCCGGGCCTAATAAGCTCTGTGGATAGAGGCATTTACTCGCACTAGGCGAAGGAATCATGAGAGTGTCTGCCGCAGGCAAATGCCGCCACGGAAGTGTCCGGCTGGGGCTGAGGGGAAGTTTCTATAATTGTAAAAAAATCACAGGTAAATGGTACTTTCTGCACTTGCGGGGAAAATCAATAATTGGTAAAATGTGTGCATCATTGACCGAGTAGAGTAAAAGGGGGTAAACTATGAACAAATTAAAACAAAGAATCACATCAGGACTTTTGATGGCAATGATGCTGGTAGTCAGCGTATTCGGTAATGCAACCACCACAAACGCTGCAACACTTACCGCAGACCAGTACCTTGCAAAAATGGCAAAGGTAAATGCGAAAACAAAATCAGTGGAGATGTCCCAGTCTACCACGGTAAATATGACGATGAATGGGCAGACGATTTCATCGAAGGCATCAGGAAGCGGAATTATATTCTTTAATTCCGGCAAGGCAAAATACGTGCAGAAAATAACGGTAAAAGCAGCAGACCAAAAGCGGACCCAGACGATAAGAATGTATGTGAAGAAGTCCGGTGGCAAGCTTTACCTGTATACCTCAGAGGATGGAAAGACCTATCAGAAAGAGAAACTGGGAGATATGGCCGATTTCACATCCCAGCTGGGACAGGTAGATACAAGCGCTTATTCCAATGCGAAGATTGTGAAAAAGAGCGTGAAGGTTGGCAAAGTGGATACCGTTCAGATTTCCTGCAGCATCACAGGTGAGGATATGCAGAATGCCGTGAACCAGGCAGGGGTAGATGTTTCAGCGCTGTATGAGATGGGATTGGATTTCAGTACCATGAAGCCAATTAAGGTTACCTATCTGATCGATAAGAAAACCTACCGGCCGGTAAAATGCTCTGTTGATATGACAGCATTTATGAATGATTTATTTACCACTCTTATGAATGGTTTTGCAGATGATGATGAGACTGCAGCAGCGATAGGATCTCTTGCGTTTACATGTACAACTGCAAAGAGCACCGTTGTCTATAAGAATTTTAACAAGGCAAAGAGTTTCAGCTATCCTAAGGCTGTGAAATAGAATACAAATCCATAGAGTGTAAAAGCGAATCAGACGCTGCATGAGATTTCATGCAGCGTTTTTTTCGGCCTAAAATCCGTAAAACCCCATTGCGTGGAAAAAAATGGGAACCATGGCTCCAAAATCCGGCAAAAATCCCCTGTTTTCAACATGTAATCGTTTTCAAATAGAACAACGATTTATGAGAATAATCCCAGAAAAGGGATCGCTTTACAACGGAAAACTCTAATTACCCGTACTTGGAATTTATACATTTGCAAACGTTTTCACGATTACGGATTGCTTTTTCTCTCTTTGCTCGTTATTATTCCAATATAACCTATCGGAAAGATAGGAGAATGAAAAGAAAGAGAGGAAAAAGACATGAGAAAGAGATTACTTCCATTACTGACAATTGCAGCATTAACCATCGGGAGTTTTGCAGGATGCGGCTCCGACAGCACAGGGGCAGCCAATACACAGAGCGGTTCCACAAAGGAGGCAGTAGAAATCACCAACGTATCCTACGATCCCACCAGAGAGCTTTATGAGGAGTACAACAAGATCTTCCAGAAGTATTGGAAGGAGAAAACAGGGCAGGACGTAAGCATTGTCCAGTCCCACGGAGGCTCCGGCAAACAGGCACTGGAGGTTGCCAATGGACTTCAGGCAGATGTGGTAACCCTGGCTTTGGAGGGAGATGTGGATGCGGTAAAGGATGCAGGCCTCATCGATGACGGATATGTGGATGAATTTCCACTGGACAGTTCCCCATACACCTCTTCCATCGTGTTTCTGGTAAGAAAAGGAAATCCAAAGAATATTCTGGACTGGGACGATCTGCTCCGTGAGGATGTGGGCGTCATCACACCGAACCCCAAGACCTCCGGTGGAGCAAGATGGAACTATCTGGCAGCCTGGTATTATTTCGAGAAGCAGGGACAGAGTGAGGATGAGGTGAAAGCCAGTATAAAGAAGCTTTATGAGAATGTGCTGGTGTTGGATTCCGGTGCGAGAGGAGCAACTACTTCCTTCGTGGAAAACGGACAGGGAGATGTGCTTCTGGCCTGGGAGAATGAAGCTTTTCTCTCACTGGAGGAGCATCCGGGTGAATATGAGATCGTGGTTCCATCCGTTTCCATCCTCTGCCAGCCAACGGTAGCCGTCGTTGATAAGGTGGTTGACCAGAGAGGTACCAGAGAGGTGTCTGAGGAGTACTTAAATTACCTGTATTCGGATGAAGCCCAGAAGCTGGAAGCGCAGTGGTATTACCGTCCTTCCAACGCAGAGATTGCGAAGGAATTTGCATATCAGGGAGAGGGAAATACCATCACAGAGCTTCCGGAGGATCACAAGTGGATCATCAGTGACATTGACCTGACCAATATTGACCACTTCGGCGGCTGGACAGAAGCGACAGAGAAACACTTTAAGGATGGCGGCATCTTTGACTCCATTTACGAGGAAAAATAAAAGCGGCAAGAGAAAGGCAGTGAAACCATGAGAAAGAAAAAAAGAGTGATTCCGGGCTTCGGATTATCATTTGGAGTTGTAATGGCTATGCTGGGACTGATCGTGATCATTCCCCTGTGCTCTCTGGTGGTCTTTTCCCTGAAACTGTCTCCCCAGGAATTCAGGGAGACAGTGACAAGACCCAGAGTGCTGGCCAGCTATAAAGTCAGTATCGAGACTGCATTTATCGCATCGGTGATCAATGCCGTCATGGGACTTGCCATCGCCTGGGTGCTGGTAAGGTACGATTTTCCGGGAAAACGCATCATGGACGGCATCATTGAGCTGCCTTTTGCACTGCCGACGGCGGTTGCCGGCATTGCCCTGACTCATCTGACCGTGCCGGAGGGCTGGATCGGAAAGCTCTTTGCAGGGGCCGGCGTCAAGATCGCCTATACCAGAATCGGTATTACCGTGGCTCTTGTATTTATCGGCATTCCCTTTGTGGTGCGGAGTGTGCAGCCGGTTCTGGAGAAAGTAGATAAGGAATACGAGGAGGCAGCCGCGATGTTTGGTGCTTCCCGTACCCGGATCTTTTTTACGGTCATCCTGCCGGAAATCAGACCGGCACTGATCGCCGGCTTTACCATGGCTTTTGCCAGAAGCATCGGGGAATACGGAAGCGTTGTGTTTATCGCAGGCAACACGCCCTTTAAGACCGAGATCACACCGCTGATAATCATGGCAAAGCTGCAGGAATTTGACTATGCATCTGCCACATCCATTGCACTGGTGATGCTGCTGATCGCCTTTGTGATCCTCTTTATCAATGCACTGGTTCAGAGTTATACCTCAAAAATCGTAAGCGGAATCCAATAGGCTTGCCCACAGAAAGGAGAAAACATGCAGATAAGAAACAACAAAGGACCCTTCAAATGGATTCTCATTGGCATATGCACCATATTTCTGCTGGTGACACTGGTGCTTCCGCTGGTCTATGTGGTTTACACGGCTCTGCGGGACGGTTTTGAGGCCTACATTGCCTCCGTAACTGATTCGTATGCGGTAAAGGCAATCCTGTTGACGGTGAAGGTGGTTCTGATTACGGTGGCTCTGAACTCTGTGTTTGGAATTTTTGCCGCATGGCTCATTACCCGGTTTCAGTTCCGGGGCAAAAAGATCATTTCCACACTGATCGATCTGCCTTTAACCATTTCCCCCATCATCGCGGGTCTGATCTTTGTCCTGACCTTCGGCCGGCAGAGTGTACTTTACCCCCTTCTGGAGAAGTGGAATATACAGATCATTTTCGCGGTTCCCGGTGTGGTACTGGCAACGATCTTTGTGACTTTTCCTTTTATTTCTAGGGAAATTATCCCGGTTCTCACAGCGGAGGGGACGGATGAGGAGGAGGCTGCGGCTCTGATGGGAGCAAACGGTTTTCAGATTTTTACCCAGATCACTTTCCCTCATATCAAATGGGCATTTCTCTACGGCGTAGTGCTCTGCTCTGCCAGAGCTATGGGAGAATTCGGCGCGGTGTCCGTATTATCCGGACATCTGCGGGGCATTACCAACACCATGCCTTTATACATCGAACTTTTGTATCAGGCCTTTGACTTTACGGGGGCCTTCGCCATGTCATCCATCTTGGTCGTCATGGCGCTGGTGATCCTGATCCTTCGGAATATTTTAGAGTACCGGGGCAGGAAGGAAACAGAGTAGGAGGGAAAAATCATGGCAGAAAATACGCAGGCTTATGTGGAGCTTAGAAATATCAATAAAACATTTGGAAACTATAAGGCATCGTCTGATGTGAGTTTTTCCGTGGAAAAGGGGAAACTCATCGGTCTGCTGGGACCTAGTGGCAGCGGCAAGACCACGATCCTTCGGATCCTTGCGGGGCTGGAGACGGCGGATTCCGGGGAAATCTGGATCGACGAACAGAAGGTCAATGACATTCCCGCCAGTAAGAGGGGGATTGGATTTGTATTCCAGAGCTATGCCCTTTTCCGCTATAAGACGGTCTTTGACAACATTGCCTTTGGCCTTAAAATCCAGAAACGCAGTAAGGCGGGAATTAGGGACCGGGTAAACGAACTGATCGAGCTGGTGGGACTAAAAGGCCTGGAGAATCGTTATCCCAAGCAGTTGTCCGGCGGACAGCGGCAGCGTGTGGCTTTTGCCAGAGCCCTTGCCACCCAGCCCCATCTGCTGCTCTTGGATGAACCCTTTGCGGCTATCGATGCCAAGGTGCGCAAGGAACTTCGCAGCTGGCTTCGGGAGCTTATCAATCAGGTGGGAATCACTAGCATTTTTGTTACCCACGATCAGGAGGAGGCCATTGAGGTGGCAGATGAGATCATTGTCACCAACCATGGCAAAATCGAGCAGATCGGCACACCGGTGGAAGTGTACAGTGATCCTGCCACGCCTTTTGTGGCACAGTTTCTGGGTGAGCCGGTGGCCATTCAGGATTACACCAGATTCAAGGGATTTCAGGAAATCTCCGGTGGAAATCTTGCCATTATCCGCCCGGAATTTGTCACTGTCACCAAAAAGAATGAGTTTAATCCCTATCCGGTGACCACAGAGGAAGGCCTTGTAGAGCGGGTGTCCTTCCGCGGCAGCACCTTAGAACTGACCATCCGTGTGGGGAAGGAGCATTTGACCGCCCATCGGCAGATCGGACAGGAGCTGATCAAAGAGGGGGAGAAGGTCAATGTCTTTTTACAGCGGATCTATCTGGTAAATGACGCGGGACAGACGGTACAGATTGCGGTGAATCAGGCCCTTCGTGAGGAGAGTGTCGTGATCTGATCCCGTAAAAAAGTTAATGCACTTTTTCCTAAGTTGGAGTATAATGGATATAACGATTGTATGTATACTAAGGAGGCATGGATGAGGTCAATTCAGACAAAATATCTTGTGCTGATTTTGTGTTGTATCCTGATTACCAGCGTGACCGCTGTTACCCTGGGCGTCATCAACGGCAATCGAATTCTGGAGGAAGATTCGGCAACGATTCTGGATCTTCAGTGTACCAAAGAGACCAACGAGATGAATCATATGTTGGAGGATATCAGGCACTCGGTGACACAGATTCGAAATTACGCTTCCGGGCAGATGGAAGACCCCAAGGCTCTAGCAGCGGATCCACAAAAGCTGGACGAATATGTGGAAAAGGTGCGGGAGGTTTCCAAAAATGCGGCTGAGACGACAGACGGTGCTGTGGCGGTATATCTTCGGTTTCATGAGGATATGACCACGGCTCAGTCAGGCGTCTTTTTGACGCGGGACAACAGAACGGGGGGGTTTGTTGACCACGAGCTGACAGACATTTCCAAATATGATCCTTCCGATACGGAACATGTGGGGTGGTACTACCTGCCTTTTCAGGTGGGAAGCGGGGTGTGGATGGATCCCTACGAGAACAAGAATCTGGGCATCTATATGATTTCCTATATTATTCCAATTTACAGGAATGATCAGCCTGTCGCCCTGGTGGGAATGGATATTGATATGCAGCTTTTGTACCGTCATATAGAAAGCGTAAGCGTTTATGACAGCGGGTATGCCTTTTTGTGGAGCAGTGGCGGGGATCTGTTGTGCCACAAGGATTATCCCGATGGGCTTCTGCGGGAGGATATGACAGAGGAGCAGGATAAGATCCGTCATCTTTCGGATAAGGCCAAAACCCAGAATGAACAGGTTCGATATATTTGGAAGGGACAGAGGAAATATCTAAGGGCCAAGACCCTGGAAAATGGTATGTCTTTTTCCATCTGTGTTCCCCAGAGGGAAATTGAGGCACCGGTGCGGCGGATGATTTTTACATCATTTATTATGCTGCTGCTGATTCTTCTGGTGGCGGTACCGGTTACGGTTCGTGTGAATAAAATGATGACGAGACCCATCAAGCAGCTGACGGAATCCGTACAGAAAGTGGTTTTGGGGGATATGGACATCTCCATTAAATGTAACAGCCGTGATGAGGTTGGAATTCTGGCCGACAGCTTCCGGCGGATGGCAGACCAGATCAGGGAACAGATTACGTATATCCGCAATCTTGCCTATACGGATGTCATGACCGGCACGAGAAATAAGACGGCATATGAGGAATTCGTAGAGGAGATGGAAAAGAGTCTGTCTGCAGAGGATACCTCTTTCGCTGTGGTGGTGATGGACATCAACAACCTGAAGGAGATGAACGACCAGTTTGGCCATGAGATGGGAGACGCGCTGATCGAAGACAGTGCATCCCTGATGAAAACCGTGTTTGATTCAAAGAAATTGTTCCGTATCGGCGGCGATGAGTTTGTCGCCATCCTCACGGAGGATGCCGTTTCCCGGCTGGATCAGCTGCTGGAGGAGTTTCAGCAGGAAATTGAGCTGTTCAACAGCACGGAACGCAGATATGAAGCCAAGGTACATATTGCTGCCGGAGGAACGGTCTACGACAGAACCTGTGATAAGTCTTATGGGGATGTATTCCGCAGGGCGGATGCTCTGATGTATGAGAATAAAAAGTTTCAGAAAACGGGTAACGGAGGAACAAAAGATGCGGATACTGCAGACCATTGATAAGGGAGATTACACTTCGGATATGCCGGTGTACGAGAAATACACGGTGCGGGGAGTGATTCTGCGGGATGGCAAAATTGCTGTGCAGCAGTCGAAGGACGGGGATTACAAGATACTTGGCGGCGGTGTAGACCCGGGGGAGAGCCTGACGGATGCGCTGCTTCGGGAGGTACAGGAGGAATCCGGGCTTATTGTGATGGAGGATACCATCCGTCCCGTGGGAGAAATTGTGGAAAAGCGGCGGGATATTTTTGATCCCTCCATGATCTATCTGTGCCATTCCTGTTTCTTTTTCTGCGATGTCAAGGCACAGATGACCGCCATGCATATGACGGAAAGTGAGAAGGAGAAGGGATTTCGTCTGGTATGGGCCACACCGGAGGAAATCCTTAAGGGCAATGAGCCCTTCTGTGAAACCCAGCCCTGGAGTTACCGGGACAGGGAGTTTGTGCGTATACTGCCGGAACTTCTGGGGGAGCAGGATGCGTAGGTTTGCCACTTGATTTTTCCTATATGCAAGTGGAGTTTTCGCATATCTGCCTCAAATGAATTTATACATAAATTTTACATAGCCTTTACACAGATAGGCGGTCTGGCTTTACATGGATCTCTTAAAATATTCCTATCATGAATCAAACTTGGATGTTTTTGCAAAAAAGGATCCGGGGATGGGAATAGGGAAGAATGAGGATATCATGGAGAAGCAGAACTTATCGGGAGAAATCGAGGCAATGAAGACGGCCTGGGAGGATGAACTCTTTCAGTCAGAACAGGCTGCCGCCCGGGAAATTGTGGTGCGCCTGCTGCGGGAACTGAATGGATTTTATATTGTGAAAACAGGCCACGGCTTTTTGCGGTTTGTGGAAAGCCGGATGAAAACACCGGAGAGTATCTGCGGAAAGCTGGAGCGCAAAGGCTATGCGGTGAATTTTGACACTGCGCTGGAGAAGTTGAACGATCTTTCCGGCGTCCGCTGTATCTGCTACAGTGTGAAAGAAATTTACTGGGTGGCCCGGCAGATTGGAAATGATTCCCGTTTCACTGTCGTTAAGGCCAAGGATTATATCCGAAAACCCAAGAAAAACGGATACGAAAGTTATCATATTGTGATGGATGTTCCGGTTCCGGCGCAGATGATTGAAGAGAAGATTTCGGGGAGTGCATTGGGGCAGGTTTCGGGCAGAAACACAGAGAAACTGTCACAAAAGCCTTCGGATAAAACTGCCGGGAAGAACGGAAAGCATAAGAACAAGGGGCGCTTGCCGCAGGGGGACAAAAAGATCCGGGTGGAACTTCAGCTTCGCACCATGATCATGGATGCCTGGGCAGGAATGGACAATCGCATTTCCTACAAGAGAGAAAGTGAAATTTCCCCGGAGATGACAAAGCGGATAGAGAAATATGCCAAAATCGGACGGCGGCTGGATAAGCTGATTCAGCGTACACTGGAGGAAGAGGTGCATGGGGCGTAAGGGATGTTTCTGTACTTTATTTCTTATCTGAAGTATGTTACTATATAAGAGAAGCAGCCGATGAATAACAGATGATGTGGCAGAATTACCATGAGTGGGGAAACAGCTGCGTTTTGTACGACCCTGAATCGTTACATACAGGTAAGCGAAAGGCTGCATAAACCAGGAACTACAAGGAGATAGCAATATGTCAGATGAGAATAAAGCAATGGATCAGGATATAACCCTGAACGTCCGCAACGAGGAGGTTGAGGCGCAGATTAAGCTTTACCTGAAGGAGAAAACAGGGGAGAATCTGAATGCATTGATCGAATTACTCCGCACCCGGAGAATTTTGATTCCCGCAAATTCCGATGAAGAGAAAAAGCCGAGACCCTGTCTGATCGACAGTCCCAGCAAAGGCAAATTCCTTCCCATCTACACCAGCAGGGAGCAGGTGCCCAAGGAGCCGGGCAGTGACGGACTTGTCAATATGCCGTATCTGATGGCGAACCGGATGGCTGCTGCTCAGGGAGAAAAGTTAAATGGGATCATCCTCAATCCTTTTTCAGATAATCTGATTTTTAAGCGGGAGCTTGTGGAGAGGATTGAAGAGGTAGAGAAGGCCAGAAGAACTGCTCTTCAGGGGAAAACGGTGCAGATGACGCCGGAACAGTATCTTTTGTTCGAGCGGAAGCAGTTTGAATTTGGGTTCCTTCCGAAGCGCTTTTTTCAGCAGGGTAAGCAGATGCTGGAGGAACTCTGCGCACAGAAGGAGGAGTACATCGATCACTTTTTCGAGGAGTCCTATCAGCAGAAGCGGATGTATCCGTATCTTTCGGAGGATTTCTCCGTGATGGTCATGAATATTTCTGAAGAGCTTCTGATGGTGCGGGTGGATCTGCCGGCTCGGGATATGGGCTGTCCGTCCTGTTGGCGCGTATATTTCTCCTGGAATGATGTGACGGGAGAAGGACGCTATTTCACCATAGAGAAAACTCAGGAGGCAGATGTGAACCTTCTTGGGGAAATCGGAAGAGACTGGAAGCACATTGATCATGGACAGGCACCGGTGGAGGGAGCCGAGCTCCAACGGATCATCGATATGGTTCTGGCAAATGGACAAAGGAGCTAGTTTTTTTCCTATAAGTCCATAGGAAAGCATACGCAACGGAAAATAGTGAGGAAATGGGGCGTAGAGGCGAGATTTTTTTCTATACGCCCACGAAAATAGGAAGAAGGACGTAATAATGGGCGATAGAGGAAAGAAAATCCCTCTGCCGCCCATTTTTTCACTCGGAGAGCTGAATTATTGGAAAGTTATGGGCGTATATGAAAAAATAATGCTTCAGTGCCCATCAACAGTTGCATTAAGCTATATCACTAGAAACTTGATTTTCGTTACGCTAGGCTGTCACCTCTGCAAAACCGGCATTTACCACCCGGGCCAGATCCTTCGGATTCAGCCGGATGCTGGTGCCGATGCGCCCACCGCTGACATAAATGTCCTCATACTGTTGGGCGGATGCGTCAATAATCGTTGGAAACTGCTTTTTCATCCCCAGAGGGCTACAACCGCCCCGGACATATCCGGTAATGGCAGTCAGATCCTTCACGTGGATCATCTCTACGGATTTCTCCCCCACTGCGCGGGCTGCGGCCTTAAGATCCACTTCTTCGGCGATAGGGATAACAAATACATAGTATTTTTTGCTCTTTCCCTGCATAACTAATGTTTTGAAGGACTGCTCCACCGGCGCACCGGTGGCTTCCGCCGTGTGGAGTCCGTCGATGAACTGGTCACATTCATAGTTGATCAGTTCGTATTTGATTTTATTGCGGTCAAGAATCCGGACCGCGTTGGTTTTTGCTTCTTTTCCCATGAGATGCCTCGCTTATTTATTTCTATTTTTGTATTCCGGATATTGTGGAACAACGTAGTTACTACAGCGCTATTGATCGGTTGTTACGAAAACGCTATACTATTATAACAAATTTTGTGGAAATGTTGAAGAAAAAATAATGGAATGCTATAATACTTGTCACAAAAAGATTTCGGATAAAGGAGAGTGCGTATGAAAGATATTTTAAAAGCAATCAAGGCAGATTACCTGTTATCTTCTGTCTTATGTATCGCTCTGGGTGTTATTTTTATCATTATGAGGGACGGTGTGATCAATCTGCTGGGCAGTGTTCTTGCCATAGCCATGATTGTGATCGGAGCCGTGTATCTGGGAAGCTTCTTTTTGAATTTTCTGACTAATGGTTTCTCCGTATTTTTAGGAATTATGATTCTGGCGGTGGGTATCTGGTTTCTGTTGCAGCCGGCAGTGATCGTGAGCCTGATTCCCATTGTCATCGGAGTGCTTCTTTTATTTCATGGAATCCGGGCCCTCAAGGAGATTCTTGAGGCAAGAAAATTTGGGTTTAGTGCCTGGGGAGCAGGACTGATCTTAGCCATTGTCAGCATTGTCTGCGGGCTGATTTGTGTATTTGATGCCTTTGGCGTGATGGAAAAGGCAGTGATTCTGGTGGGAATTATCCTGATTTTCAATGGGGTATCCAACCTCTGGATCACGCTTAGCGCCTCCCGCGCGGAGAAGGAATACCACAAATATCATGATCCCATCGATGGGACATTTCGTGAGGACAGGGATTGAACCGATGAGACAGATGGAATTTAAAATGGAAAGACCGGGGCTTACGAAGGTCGGGGACCGGTTAAAGGTGACGGAGGGACGGCTTCCCACTTCCTATTATTATACAATCGAGCACGCCATCGCCATGTCCGGAAATTATGCAGTGGGCGAGCGCTTACAGAGCCGCGAGGGCGTGGTTGTGGATGTGAAGGAGACGGAAAAAGGATACTTTGTCACCATGGAATTTGATGAGTAGGTAAGATATGGCAGCACAGGGAAAGTACGAAGTGGACCGCCTTCTGGCTGACAGCCTAAAAGAGCTGGCGGCGAAGCGGCCCATAGAAAAAATCACAATTAAAGAAATCACGGATCAGGCGGGAGTGATCCGCCCGACCTTTTACAATCACTTTCAGGATAAGTTTGAATTGATCGAGTGGATCATAGGGACAGATCTGCTGGAGCCCATCCAGCCGCTTCTGGGCATTGGCATGATTTCAGAGGCCATGGTGCTTTTATTTACCAATATGGAAAAGGACAAAGCCTTTTATACCAGACTGGCGAAAATGGAAGGACCGGTGACATTTCATGATGTTGCCGAGAAATGTGTGGGGGAAGTGCTGTATGGGATCATAAAGGAGCAGATGACCGGCAAAAAGTCCAAGCACAAGTGGCTGACTCCGGAGATCATTGCCGCCTATTATGCTCAGTCCATGTGCTTTGCCGCTGAGGGATGGATCTCTATGGGAATGACGATTCCACCGGAGGAGATGGCGGAAGCCTATCAATATATTATCACCCGGTCTATGACGGAAGTTATTGAGGAATTATAAAAAACTATTTAGTTACTATAATATGATATGAGGGTCAAAAGGTATTTTGCCCCTCATTTGATACACGAATTGCTCCGTTGCTACGCAACTCCCGCAATTCTAC
>ONEJ01000079.1 GCA_900316805.1 uncultured Lachnospiraceae bacterium | reverse complement strand
TTTGGGCAGACAAAAACAGGAACTTAGGCCATATTTCTCTGCCTAAATCGATCATTTTTCGGTAATATGGGCAGAAGAATTAAAACTTCCCAGATATCCATCCATCGCTAAAAGTTTATTTATTTTACAACGTTTCCATCCTCTCTCTACAGTTCGTCAGACACTGCAGCATCTCCGGTGCAAACGCGCCACACTCCCCATTCATAATCATACGATAGGATTCTTCCTTCGAAATCGCAGCTTTATACACCCGTTCATGCACAAGTGCATCATAGACATCTGCCACAGCCACGATCTGCGCAGACAGTGGGATTTCTTCCCCTTTCAGGCCGTCCGGGTATCCCTTTCCGTCATAGCGCTCATGATGGTATCTGCAGATTTCCTGACTGATCCTGCCGTATTCTTTACTCCAGGCCTCCTTCAGATTCTCCAGGATCTCACAGCCGCAGATGGTGTGGGATTTCATATAGTCAAACTCTTTTTCCGTCAATTTCCCCGGCTTCAAGAGAACGGTATCCGATATGGCAATTTTCCCGATATCATGCAAGGGGCTGGCGGATACAATGATGTTGACCAGCTCCGGTGTGAGTCCTTTTTCCGGGAACTCTCTCATATATTCCTCTGCCATGATTCTGGTATAGTCCTTGATACGCCGGATGTGCTCCCCACTTTCCTGATTGCGGTACTCTGCCATGGCCCCCAGCAGGTCTATGATCTGGATGTTGCTTTTTTGCAGAAATTCTGCCTCCGTTTTCAACATGGTGTTCTGCATTTCCAGCCGTGCGGTCTGCTGCCGGATTTTTTCCTCCAGCTGATTCTGATACTGAAACAGCTTCACCACATTTCGAATCTTCAGCCGAATCAGGTTGGCATTGAAGGGCTGACGGATACACTCAGAAATTCCGGAAGAAAACAGCCGCTCCTCCATCTCTGCGGAGGTGGGATTGCACACGACAAGCACCGGCAGTCTCCCCTGCAGCGGACTTTTGCCGATGGCCTCCAAAAGGGCAAAGCCCATCTGGTCCGATCCCAGCATGTCCACCAGAACTGCAGCCGTCTGGCTGTAATTTTCCGATAAGAATTCCATGGCCTGCATTTCGTCAGTGGCCTGCGTGATGGTGTATTCTCCACTTAAGATCTGAGTCAAAGTATCTCTGCACAGTTCGTTTTCATCTACCAGCAGTATCCTGTTTTCCATGATGTTCCTCTCTTTCCTTTTGAAATCCCATTTTCGATTTGTCAACTGCCTCTGCTGCCTAGTCTAGCTTTCACTTTCTTCATCCGCAGCCAGCGCTGCGTCCATGTAGTTTTCCCCCCTGTGTCAAACAGCGTCAAATAATTTTTCCATCACGAGACCGTCCCCATGAATACGGATTTCCACCTGACAGGAGGGCATCGCTGTGATTTTTTTATTCAGATAGTGGATCTGGACGTTGTCAAAGACCTGCTGTTCCACCACGATTCGGGACTGACAGGCTCTCTCGTCACGCTCCCGGACTTTTTGTGCCTTATGGCTGATAGCTTTCAGTTCCTTGTTTTTCTCGGAAATCGTATGCTCCACCCGGGAAAGCAGCTCTCCTGCCGAATTCCCCATGGTGTTCCTGTGGCAGCTCACCTGATTGCGGGCGCTGACCAGCTGGGAAAGCACGGTTTTGATCTCTCCCGCCTGACTTTCCGCGGCGGCCTTAAGCTCACGGATATATTCGTTGCTGCCAAGGCTCAGTGTCGTCCGGATTCCCGCTGCATTTCCAAGATTTGGCAGGCAGAAGCCTTTTTCCGAATAGGAACTGCCACCGATGATTCCACCCTTTTCCCCGTAGGAAACCATTTCCCCATAGGTAAAGAGGTCGGAATTCAGGCTGGTTCCAAAATATATATTGCCGCCGGCATGAAGTGTGACGCATTCGAAAAACCGGCTGATGACACAGCCTCCCACAGAAATTTCAGCCTGTGAAGTAGTGTTATTGATCCCGCTCTTTAAGATCAGACTGCCGCCGCACTGAATCCGTGCATTCTGGACGAAGCCATCCACCACCAGGTCTCCCCCCACTTCGATTGACACCGGTCCCTCGATGATTCCCCGGATATAGACGTCTCCGTCGTATCGGAAGGGCTTCGCGGTGCTTTCCAGATGATCCAGTGTCAAAAGCCCGTCCACCACCAGCTGTTTCTTTTTCAAAGATACATGGCCTTCCACGGCAGCCACATAGGTGCAAAGATCCGGCAGAATCTCAAAGCCCCGGCCGGACAGGGTTTTCTTTTCCCGTCCGTGCTTTGCCGGGATGGCTTTTCCAAAAACATCCGTCCCGTCTGCCGATGGCTCCGCAAAATGATATACCGCAAGAACCTGACCCTTTTTGACGGAATCAAACCAGTGCAGGGCATCAAAATCTATGGTCTGGTCCTGCTTCAGCTTCGGTGCGCGCTTTCTTGCCGCAGAAAAATGCCACTGGTAGTAACCGTCCCGGCCATCTTTGGCGGCGTTTCCTCTGGCCACCAGCGTGTTGCGGTCCCTCTGGGTTTCCGCTGTAATGCTGTGGTACTCCTTGGCGATTTCTTCCAGTGCGTGGTGGTCAATTCCATAGACAATGCCGTTGTCTGTGAGGATTTTTTCCAATTCCCCGATGCTCTCCACAGCCCGTCTGCCGTGCCAGTTGAAGTAGGCCATGACGCCATCGGGACTCACACACAGATCATAGTCCGTGCCACTTAAAACCTTCCAGTCTCCGGTTACTCCCGGCGCATTTTTCCGATTCTTTAACATGAGACGGCGCTTGCGCATCTCCTTGGCGGTGTACATCAGATTTGCGTAGTAGGACACGTCCAGTTCTTCCTTTAAACCCAGACGTATTTGGCGCATCTGCCAGTAGGAATACATGGGGTCCTGATATTTGCTGATATCCAGCCCCTGCTCCAGACCCAGACGGATTTCCCGCATTTTTCTCCAGGTATACTGCAGGTTGAGGTATTCCTTCACATCCAGCCCCTCTTTCAGGCCGATGGCAATCTCTTTGATGCTGGCTCCCCGGTATTCCAGATTCAGATATGGGTTGATGTCCACTCCCGTCTGGAGCGCATAACGGATCCCGGCCAGCTGGTCGCAGTCATAGCCCGCCTCATAATATGCAAGCAGTGATATCCCGCTTTTCTGTGCAAGAGTAAGTTCCCGTTCTACTCCCAGTTCATATTTTGTTTGCTGCTTATGCAGTTCTTCTCTTACCATAATGATCACCTCTTAACCGGATTTTGCGTTATAATTTATGTTCTGTTTTCTTTCGCAGTATGTTTCGGTGATGGGTATATTTACGCCGTTTTCGCCACATAAAATCAGAATTTTCTTTCGTAAAAAAACAAAAAACGAAGACGGGGGAAACATCTTCGTTCTTGCTGATAATATATATGCTTTTGGGGAGTTTGTCAAGTTTTTGTCAATCTTTCAGGGTATAAAGGGTATAAATTGAAACTTTGCGTGTCCAGCTTATAGGGTACATTTTAATTTTTCAATTTGGGTAGTGGAGAACGATTTTTCCGTCAGGAGATTTTCTGCATCCAGACCTTTCTCCGGAAAACTACAAGAGAGATGGCAAATCGCACGCACTCCTCCAGGGACAGGAAAAAGTACACATAGGGGATGGAAAATCCCAGCGCGAAAGCGGTGAGCAGTCCGATGGGCACGCCAAAGATCCAGGTTCCGATCAGGTCGATCATCATGACAATTCTGGTCTGCCCGCCGCTTCGTAATATGCCTCCACCCACGATCATATTCAGAACTTTAAAAGGTGCAACCAGCGCATAGGCCATCAGTATCTGTACTGTTAATGCCTTCACATTCTCCTCCACCCGGTAAATCTGCACGTACCATCCGGCCGTCACAACAATTACCACCGACAGGAGAATGGATCCCACAAAGCCGTACAGAATCAGCTTTTTCGATGCTTGATATGCCTCCTCGTATTCTTCCTTTCCAAGCATTTTTCCAATAAGTACCCCCGCTGCCTGGGAAAGACCGCACAGAGCACCAATCATCAGTCCCTGAATGGGATTGATCAGCGTCATCGCGGCACAGGAATCTGTCCCAAGATGCCCATAGATTGCCGCATAGACATTTTCGCCGAGACTCCACATGAACTCACTGACCAGAAGTGGAAGAAGCATGGCAAAATACTGGCCCCAGTCAAAGGCCGGGAGTTGTCCATTGTGATCCGCGGTATCGTCCGGTTCTCGCATGCTGCGACTTCTTCCATTACAAACCGCGGCATTGTCCAGTTCTCGATTACTGCAGCTTCTTCCATTACAAGCCGTGATATCAGCAACTTCCCTGGGATTCTGTGTTTTTCCGCTGACCATATGAAAATATTTCCAGAAAAACGCAAACATGAGTAACACATTCACAAGCTGTGACGCTACCGTTGCTATTGCGGCTCCGGTGACACCCATGGGCTTAATCCCGCATTTTCCAAATATCAATATGTAATTCATCCCTGTATTGCAGATGGCTGCTGCAAAACTGGCAATAAGCGGGAAAATAGCTTTTTCTATACAGCGCAGCAGTGTGGAAAGCAGAGTGGCTGCTGCAATGGGGAAAAACGTCGCAGCGGTGATTCTAAGATAACCGGCAGCGGCGGCTGCCGTCTTTTCATCTTCCATATACAGATGCATGATGGGCTTGGGGAAAAATACACAAAGCAAAGTGAACAGTCCCGCCAGCACACATCCCAGTGCCAGATTGATCCAGAAGCTCCGGCGTACCTCAGGCTTATTTTTCTGCCCAAGATACTGGGCGATCATGATACCGGCAACAGCCCCAATGGCAGATACCACCACCGTATAGATGGAGGAAAATTTCCCGGCAAGACCCACACCTGCTACGTTGACGCTGCCCAGCTGCCCGATCATAATCTGATCCACCATTCCAAAAGATGCCTGAAGCATCGACTGCAGCGCCACCGGAATTGCGAGACTGCATACATTTTTGAAGAAGGTATGATTTTGTTTCATAAACGGATATCCTTTCGATGTACTAATTATTAAGCGATTGAACTCTGATACCATCAGCTTTACTAACTACAGTATACGACAGAGAGTCGCGTTCTTCAAAGGTTAAACGTATAACCTGTTACAAAATATGTGAGGCATAATTGTACAATCTGTATATCTTTGCCCCTATAGTTGTGTTCTGAAAAGCTGTTCTCCGGTTCTTCAGTTCTCCGGTTCTTCAGCTCTCCAATTCAGCTGTGTAATTTTAGCGTCATGATATAAAATGGGCGTTGCACATCATTTTTTCTCTATTCGCCCACGGTTTTCTACTTGTACTACGACCTTGGCTACGGAAATGGGCGCTACATGACACTTTTCTTCCATGCGCCCATAATCTGTCATTTTCTTTCTATTTGCTCGATTTTCGTGGGCGCATGGAATTTTTCAGTGGTAAAACGCCCATTCCATCTGACAGATTTCAACCCCCCATTCCACTAGACAGACTTCAAAACCCCCATTCCACTAGACAGACTCCAAAACACCCATTCCGCTCGATAGCGCACAAGTCGATAGAACACAAAACAAGCAACAGCATCTGTCAAAGAAGATTTGTTCTCTTGTTTAATCTATATAGGTATATTGTATCTTTATCAATATAAAAAAAAAGAGGAACAGGCATGACCCATTCCTCTTATAAATCCTTATATTATGCGGTTTTCTGATTAGCCAAAGTATCTCTTTAACAGACCAGCAAATGCCTTACCATGTCTAGCCTCGTCACGAGCCATCTCATGAACAGTGTCATGGATTGCGTCAAGGTTAGCTGCCTTTGCTCTCTTAGCAAGATCAGTCTTACCAGCAGTAGCTCCGTTCTCAGCCTCAACTCTCATCTCGAGGTTCTTCTTGGTAGAATCTGTAACAACCTCGCCAAGTAACTCAGCGAACTTAGCTGCATGCTCTGCCTCTTCGTAAGCAGCCTTCTCGTAGTACATACCGATCTCCGGATATCCCTCACGATGAGCAACGCGAGCCATTGCAAGATACATACCAACCTCAGAGCACTCGCCCTCGAAGTTTGCACGAAGATCTGCGATGATGTCCTCGCTAACGCCCTGTGCAACACCTACTACATGCTCAGAAGCCCAGGCCATTTCACCTTCCTGCTTCTTGAACTTCTCTGCCGGAGCCTTACATACCGGGCACTGCTCCGGAGCTGCATCTCCCTCATAAACGTAACCACATACTGTACATACAAACTTTGCCATTTTGAAATGTCCTCCTTAAAATTAAATATTAATTAAATCACTTGGCTTCCATGCAGTTCGGACAGATCCCGGTAAAGAGGATCGTATGCTCCTCAATAATCCCCGGGAAGTTCTTCC
This sequence comes from uncultured Lachnospiraceae bacterium, assembly GCA_900316805.1. Classification (GTDB taxonomy): domain Bacteria; phylum Bacillota; class Clostridia; order Lachnospirales; family Lachnospiraceae; genus Roseburia. The sequence goes on along the minus strand of ONEJ01000079.1, from coordinate 14,048 downwards.
CCACAAGCTCGTTGAGCTGCTCCTGCTGCGTCAGTTCCAGATCCAGCACACTTTTACACTTCCTGCAAGAAAAGTGATAGTGCGGAACGGGTTTACCGTCAAAACGATCCGGCCCTCCGCTGACAGGAATTTTTCGAATCTCCCCCAGATCAGATAACAGGGAAAGATTCCGGTAAACGGTTCCCAAACTGATATTCGGAAATTCGTCTTTGATGCTCATATAAACCATCTCAGCCGTTGGATGATCATACCGACCGGCGAGACATTTCTGTATCGCTTCCCGCTGACGACTCCTTTTTATCATATACTCACCCTCAAAATCAATAATAGGAACTGTTCTCGATATTGAGTATATTACTTTAGGCCTACTTTGTCAACAGTTTTATATATATTTTGCATTTTTTCTCATATATTATTATGAATAGTATTGCCAATACGTATCTGTTCAGTACCTTCACAGATACAAGCCGCAAGCCCATGAAAATCAGTTCCGCTGATGGGGCTTGCTCCGACCCTCCATACGTTTTTGTACGATTTATGCGGTTCCGCATAAATCTGTTCTGAACAGATACGCCAATACAATGAAAAAAGAATAGGAGATTTGAGATTTGAAACGATTTGTCACTTACCTTTACGAATACGACCGGGGTGTCCGCGGGAGAAATACCGGTTTTGTCCGGACAGACATCCGGGATAACCTGTGCCGGATGGAGTTACATATCCGCGGTCTGGACCGCTACAACGGAAAAGTGCCTGTGTATCTGGTAGTCGCAGAGCCTTCCCCGGTGGGGGTTGATACCGGAGAGCTGTTGATTTCCCGGGGCAGCGGAAGCCTTGTTCTTTCCTTTCCGAACCTACTGATTAAACCAAGCCCTTACTCCACCGACCAGCTTCAGGTCCTTGTCATCCGTCTGGCAAATGGAAAGCTGTTGGCCGGATGTTATGTCAAGGAGCCGGTGGAGGGAATTCTACGGGGAAACTTCGACCAGTGGACAAAGGACGAGGCCGTCCCCTCGCAGACTTCCCCCAAAACCGATGTGTCCGATTTTTCGGTGAAAAACGAATCCCGCGGTATCGCCAGCCCTTCACAGGTAACCGATGCAGCTGAGGTAACCGACACAGCTGAGGCACACGACACAACCGGCTTTCCGCCGGAAACAGACACACCTATGGCACCAAAAGAAGCCAATTTTCCGACAGAACCAAAGACCTCCACAGAAGGCCAGGGTCCTTCGCCGGACAACGGTTCCACAGGGGATGTGGCTCCGCTGGGCAGCCAGAGCCCTGCGGGCAACCGCCTGCCGTGGGATAATAAAATGCCCATTGAACCGGTCCTGACCAAGGAAAACGAAATGCCCGACGAATCACTCCTTCCCCGGGAAAATAAAACGCCCGACGAATCAGTCCTTCCGCAGGGAAATGAAATGTCCGCGGAATCGGTCCTGCCACAGCCCGAAACCTCCTACCGGCGTATTGAGCTCACGGACATCCGCAGCCTCCCACGGCGCAACTGGTACCTCTCCAACAACCGTTTTGTGGTACATGGCTTTTTCAATTATCACTATCTGCTTTTGAAAACGGTGAAGCTTCCGGAGGGAAGAAAGCGCTATATCGGTGTGCCCGGCATCTATGAACAGCCGGAGCGGATGATGGCACTTTTGTTTGGTTTCCCGGAATTTGAATTGTCAGAAGAAGCGAAACGCTCCCGCCCACAGCCGGATACCGACCTGACGGGAACCTTCGGCTACTGGATGCGCCAGATTTCCGAAGAATAATCGGAGGAAATGAGACTATACTGGGCGTGATCCGTCCATTTCCCGTGAAGCTTCAGATACTCTCTGCAGATTCCTTCTCTTCTGAAGCCTGCTCTCTCCAGCAGCCGGATGCTTGATTCATTGTCCGGCTGCACCCACGCCACGATTCGGTGAAGGCCAAGCTCAGCGAAGATGATCCCTGCGATTTTTTCCATTGTCTCTATGGCATAGCCCTGATGATGAAATGCACTGGAAAATTTATACCCAATCTCACAGCAGGAAAAATAACCGTGGCTGATATGGTGGAAGCTGATGGTTCCGATGATCTGCTCCTGATTCTCTTTCCGGTAAACATAAAAACGGTACAACGCCCCCTGCTTCATCATCTTTGCTTCAAAAGCCAGCACCTGCTTCTGAAACTTTGCAGTATAAAAGTCCGGGAGCCGATCCACCTCATATTTTTCAAATAACTCCTTATCCCGCAGATAAAAGTCAAGTACCTGCGGTGCCTGCTCCGGCTTTAAGCTTTTCAGCACCAGACGTTTTGTGGTATATTCCGTATACATTACTTCTTCCTTCCAGCCTATAATCATGCTATGATATAGGGGTCAATATTATTTTTCTGACACAAGGAGAATTCCTCATGACAACAGATGAAAAGTTTATGAAAGCAGCCCTCGCCCAGGCAAAGAAAGCCTATGCCATCGACGAAGTTCCCATCGGCTGCGTCATTGTGCAAAATGGAAAAATCATTGCAAGAGGCTACAACCGCCGCAACAGGGACAAAAATACCCTGGCTCACGCGGAGCTTACCGCCATCAAAAAGGCCAGCAAAAAGACCGGGGACTGGCGTCTGGAGGACTGTACCATGTATGTTACCTTAGAGCCCTGCCAGATGTGCGCCGGAGCCATTGTCCAGTCCCGGATGCAGCGAGTGGTCATTGCCTCTATGAATGCCAAGGCTGGCTGCGCGGGCTCTGTGTTAAACCTCCTGCAGATGAAAGAGTTCAACCACCAGGTGGAGATTACCCGGGGTGTGCTGGAGGAGGAGTGCTCCTGCCTGCTGTCCGGTTTTTTCAAGGAACTCCGCAGCCGCAAAAAATCCAGTGAAGCGGTTCGTAAATAACTCGAAACCGCTTCACTAGTCCATCTGTGTAAAAGCAGCCAGCTCCGCCGTCTCCATCCTTACGCCGTCAAAGCAGTCATCTTCATACTGTCCCATATAATTGCTGTCGTGTGCCTCGAATTCGCTGTTGATTTCTCCGTCTTCCCCCACCAGGGATTCGGAATGCAGTGACAGACAGCACAGATTTTCTCTCCGTTTCTCTTCATCTCCCGGGACACTGGTCAGATAATTCTCCAGTTCCTCTTTCTCCACGCCCAGCTCACTCAGATCCTCGGTGATATAAGTGGCAGCCTCATCCCCCATGCGCACCTCGTAGGTTCCCGTATAGTAGTTTCTGTCATGATTGCTGTCATCCTGATACCAGCAGAAGGTAGTACCGTCCTCTGAAAAATAGATCACAGAGCCATCCCCCGCCTGATAGGCCTCCCCTGCAAGATCATTCTGCTGCTCCGGACGTAAATCTTCCGGTATGTCATAACCTTCCTTCTCTAATTCCTCATATACGGCATCCCGGATATCCTGCCAGTCCTGATTGCTGAGATTGCCTAAGCCTGCCACCACCGCCAGAATCTCTACCAGCATGAAAATTCCAAGCAAAAGGCCGATTCCTGAGGTAACCAGACCACCGATGGCCATGCCCCGGCCGGACTCCTTCCGGCAGAGGGATATGATTCCAAGAACCACACCGATGATTCCGAATATACCACCGCCTACACAGCATAAAATCAGTGACAAAATACCAAGAACCAGTGATGCAATGGCACAGCCGCTCCCTTTCTTCGGCTGCTGCGGTTGTTGGGAACCTGCGTAGCCATAGGGCTGACTGTTCTGCTGACCACCATTTCCATATGGCTGGTATGACTGATTTCCCTGAGAAGTGCTGTACCCATACGGTTGCTGCCCTTGACCCTCGTACTGTGATGTCTGGGACTGCTGCCCCGGTGCCGTATAGGGATCACTGTACGAATTCTGCTTGTTTTCATCCATAATTCGATTTCCACCTTTCTGTGATGACGCACCGGAATTAGGAAGCTCACCAGCACGTTTCCACGAGCAATTTGTTTTTCTTAGATATTATACTATCGGATATATGGATTTTTCACAAGTCTTTCCATAAAAAGAACCGGAGCGCACCCCGGCCTTTTTGAAGTCTTATCCTTCGATGGCAATGTAATGCTTGTCATCCACAGCCTTCTTTTCTTCCTCTTTCGGAACGATAAATTTAACTGTTCCGTTCTCGAATTTCGCCTTGATATCCTCCTGACGTACCGCTTGGCCCACATAAAAGCTTCTGCTGGCACTGCCGGAATAACGCTCCCGGCGGATGTAATTGCCGGCCTCATCCTTCTCATCCTTACTGTTATTGACAGAAGCACTTACGGTCAGATAGCCATCCTTCAGTTCTGCGTGGACGTCCTCCTTCTTCACACCCGGAAGATCCATAGTCAGTTCGTAGTTTCCGTCCTTCTCCTTCACATCGGTCTTCATCAGTGAGCCTGCGGAATAATTCGTAGAAAAAGCGGAATCCATAAAATCATCTAATAAGTTCTCTCTAAAAATACTAGGCATCAACATAAGTCATCTCTCCTTCCATTCACATAATATAAATTTCACTAAGTGATGTCATTTGCTGAACCCGGAGCGTTGAGAAACGTTTTTTCGTTCCTTTTCCTTTGTTCTGATTGTATTATATCACACAATTAGCACTCGTCAATAGAGAGTGCTATTATTTTATATTTTCTTTATAAAATTAATATAATTGTCAAACTTTTTCCACTCATGCAGCTTTTTCCATATTACCCCACGAAATCCCGCGATATCAAGGTTTCTTCTTCTCCCGGAACCAGGCGGGGAAATGATCCTGAAACATCAGGTTAAATTCCGCCGACATCATCATGATATACATGCAGAAATACAGCCATAGCATCATCAACACAATGGTGGTCAGGCTCCCATACATGGAAAAACCATTGAAATAATCCACATAAATAGACAGGCCAAAAGAGAACACATACCACGCCACCGCGCAGATCACAGCCCCCGGCAGCTGACTTTTCAGCATAAGCTTCCGGTTCGGCAGTGCGGCAAAAATAATGTCGAAAAATAATATAAGAAACACCAGCATCCAGATCCCTCTGCACCGCTCCAACACCGACACCAGCTTTCCGATCCACGGGAACGCCCGAACCACAAAACTTTGGATGGAATTTCCGAACACCAGCACTACAAGAGTGACTACAATCGCCACAATAAAAATAACCGTATAAATAACCGCCCAGAACCGGAGAACCAGCCAGTTTCTGGTTTCCTCCAGGCCGTTAACGGAGTTCAGGCCGTCTGCCATATACTGGACCCCTTTGGCAGCAGACCACACTGCCACAATACCTGATGCAGAGACAAGTCCCATGGAGTTGGTATACACTTCCTCCACCAGCGAAACAATAAAGGGCGCTACATACTGGGGCATCACCTTCTGAATTACCTGCAGCAGAATCTCCTCTGTGATACTGGTATAGCGTAAAAGGGAGGAGAACAGCATCAAAAAAGGAATGATGGATAAAACAATAAAAAATGCAGACTGGGCCGAGTAGGCGTTGATCTTATCCTTTTTGCACTTCAATGAGAATTCTCTTGCTTCTTTGATTATTTTCCAGATCATAGATTTCCTCTCTATCATTTCCATCAGCACAACCGAATAGAAAACATAAAAAGCTTAACCGCGTCTCTATATCGCCACGATTAAGCTCTTTTATATTTTACTCTTTTGCATAAATTAAAGCACTCTCGACAGGAAGTCACACAACCTCGGGTTCTTCGGATTGTCAAAGAATTCCTTCGGGGTGTTTTCCTCCTGAATGTTGCCCTCGTTGATAAACATAACACGGGTTGCCACCTCTCTGGCAAATCCCATCTCATGGGTGACTACAACCATAGTCATGCCATCCGCTGCCAGCTCCCGCATCAGTTCCAGTACTTCGCCTACCATCTCCGGATCCAGTGCCGAAGTAGGCTCGTCAAAAAGCATCACATCCGGATTCATGGCCAGGGATCTTGCAATGGCGATTCTCTGCTTCTGCCCGCCGGAAAGCATAGCCGGATAGGAATCCGCCTTATCCGGAAGACCTACCCGCTCCAGCAGTTCCAGAGCCTTCTTTTCTGCCTCTTCCTTATTCATAAGCCCCAGAGTTACCGGAGCCAGCATGATATTTTCTTTGATGGTACGGTGGGGAAACAGGTTAAACTGCTGGAACACCATACCGATTTTCTGGCGGACCTTATTGATATCCACACTCTTATCCGTCAGATCGGTTCCCTCGAACAGAATCTGTCCGGAGGTGGGCACCTCCAGAAGGTTCAGGGAACGCAGAAAGGTGGACTTGCCACAGCCGGAGGGACCGATGATGGCAACCACCTCGCCCTGACAGATCTCCGTGGAGATTCCATTCAGTACCACCTGATCGTCGAAGGATTTTGTCAGATTCTTTACTTCAATTAAAACTTTGTCCTTATCGATCACTTTTTCTTAATCTCCCTTCCAGCTTTCTGAGTCCTGCGGTTAATATCATAACCAGAACCAGATAGATTGCTGCACAGCCAAGAAGCGGCATCATTGCCTCGTAAGTCTGGCTTCGGATAATATCTGCCCCCTTGGTCAGATCCATCATTCCGATGTAACCGCTGACGGAGGTCTCCTTCAGCAAGGTGATAAACTCATTTCCCAGCGCCGGAAGTACATTCTTGAAGGCCTGGGGCAGAATGATCAGCCGCATGGTCTGGGAATAATTCAGTCCCAGACTTCTGCCCGCCTCGAACTGGCCCTCATCAATGGACATAATTCCGGAACGGACAATCTCCGCCACATAGGCAGCCGAGTTCAATCCGAATGCCACCACAGCCACTACGATTTTGTTGCTGACGGAAACAAGAATAACATAATACATGATCATGACCTGAACCACTGTAGGCGTACCGCGCCATACCGTCAGGTAAAGCTTACAGATGGCATTTAAGAATCCCAGTCCGCCGTGCTTATCGTGGGTAGACCGGATCACGGCCACAAGAAATCCCACCGCAATTCCGATCAGCAGGGCAAATAATGTGATGATCAGCGTATTGCCCAGACCTTTGACCAGATACATGTATCTGTCGTCTTCTATAAAGTTCTGTGTAAGTTTATCGATAAAAGTCTGCACATCCAATCTCCTTTAACCGGTGCTTATTTCTTGCGAACAATAATCACCTGACGTGCCTTGGTATAAGTATCCGTAAAGTTAATATTCTTCTTACGATCTTCGGTTACGGTCATTCCGGCTGCTCCAAAATCTGCCTTGCCCTTGGAAACTGCTGTGATGATGGAATCAAATTCCATGTCGTCGATCTCAAGCTTATAGCCTAACTTATCACAGATTGCCTTTGCCATATCGGCATCAATTCCCACGATCTTGTCACCATCATAGTACTCATATGGCTCAAAAGCTGCATTGGTAGCCATCTTTAAGGTTCCCTTGGAATGATCTGCATCTGCCGGAGACTCGTAAGGCGTCTTGCCCTTGGTTTCATCTCCAATGTAGTTACTGATAATGGAATCTAAGGTTCCGTCTGCTTTGAGCTCTGCGATTGCCTGATTGAACTGCTGTGTCAGCTCATCGTTATCCTTTGCGATACAGATGGCATACTCTTCATCAGCAAATACGTCATCCAGAATCTTCAGATCATCGTTCTTCTCTACGAAAGCCTTTGCCGGCTGCTCATCGATGATAACGCAGTCGATCTTTCCCTGCTTCAAAGCCTGCACGGCATCGGCACCCTTATTGTAACGCTCGATCTTGGTTCCGGCTTCATCGCCTTCATAATCGGAAGCATAAATATCGCCGGTGGTACCGGTCTGTACGCCGATAACCTTGCCATCCAGATCATCTACGGAGTTTACGGAATTTGCCGGAACCTTTGCTCCGCATCCGAACACTGACATCATTGTTGCTGCCGCAAGAGAAAGTGCGGCCAATTTCTTCATCTTCATACCTCTAGCGCCTCTTTTCTTCTTATTATATTTGTTCATTATGCAATACGCCCTTATTATATCAGCTTTTCAGCAAATTACAAGTACACTTTTGGATGAGAAGGAATTGGGAAATGTATTAGCAGGTCTTCTCTTTCTGCGTTTTCGTGGAGGCGATATACAACGCCGCCAGCACCAGAAGCACCCCCGCCACGCTTCCCGCTGACAATTTTTCGTGAAACACGATTCCGCCCAGAATGGTCGCTGTCACCGGTTCCACGGAGGCGAGAATCGATGCTTTTCCATTCTCCATATACTTCAGTCCCAGCGTATAGGCAAGATACGGAATCACTGTGCACACAACACCAAGTCCCACACAAAGCAGCATGGCGCCAGGATCTTTTACCGCTGTCCGTGCCACTTTTCCCATATCGGAAAGGAGGAAGCTGCCGATGGTAGCAATCAGGAAAGTGTAAAAGGTAATGGTAAAGGTATGGTATCCCTTTTCCAGCGCATAGCGGCTGAAAATCGAGTACAGAGCATAGCCAAGCCCTGCTCCCAGCCCCATGCAGATTCCCGCTGCTGAAATCTGCCCGCCCTCTGTCAGCACACCGGTAACCAGAACACAGCCTGCAAAAGTCATACCCAGGGATAAGATTTTCCTTACCGTGAGCTTTTCCTTAAATAGGAAATAGGACAGGAGCATCACAATAGCAGGGGCTGTGTATAACAGGATTGCCGCCACCGACAACGCCGTCAGCTCCATGGCCTTGAAATAGCAGTAGTTGAAAAACAGAATGCTGCATACGCCGGTTCCAAGGAAACACCACAGATCCTTCCACCTGATTTTCAAAAGCTTCCTATCATAGATAAGAAGAAAAAGGAGCATCAGCACCGTTGTAACCACGGCCCGCAGGGCAACCACTTCCATGGATGCAAGCCCCAGGTCATTCAGTTTCCGCACAAACAGTCCCATACAGCCCCATAAGATTCCGGCAGACACAATCAAAAAGGGGGCAAGCTTTGCCCCCTGTCCTTTAACTCTCATAGATTGGTTCGAAATCCTCCGGTCCGTGTCCGCACACCGGGCAGGAAAAATCTGCCGGAAGTTCGCTTCCCTCATACACATACTTGCAGATCTTGCAGCGCCAGCCGACAATCTTCTTCTCTGTGTCTGCCTTTTTCGGCTTTGGCTTTACGTTACTCTGGTAATCTGCATAAGTCAGTGGCGGCTGCTCTGACAGCACTTTCGCATCCTCCACCTCTGCAATAAACAGCATATGGCTTCCCAAATCCTGGCTTTCCGTCACCCTGCAGCTTAAATATGCACAGGCCTGCCATCCCATATAGGGAATTCCCCGCTCGTCCACCGGGAACTGGCAGTCCGCAAACTTATCCACATCTCTGCCGGACTGAAATCCAAAATGCTGAATGGTCTCAAAGGTCACGCTCTGGTCCAGAAGACTCAAGGTAAAGATACCGCTCTCCTTAATGAGATCACAGGTGTAATTGCTGTTTAATACCGAAATCGCAACCCTTGTGGGGCTGTTTGCCACCTGCATACAGGTGTTGGTAATACAGCCGTTTACCTTGTCACCTGACTTCGTGGCCAGCATAAAGACTCCGTAGCTTAAACTGTACAATGCTTTTTTGTCCATTGAATACCTCCCTCTTTCTATTGCATCTGTCTATATTGTTACATTGGTTCATATTTGTTATGCCGATTTATTTTGTCCAATATGTTGAACCCATCTTAGTGGTACATGCATCCGGAGCGTCCCGGCATATCATCGCCCTTCACATAGCGGGCATTAAATTCCATGGTGATCTCCCGCAATTCTTTCTCTCCATCAATATATGGCTGATACATCTCCGCCAGTCCCGGCCCGCAGCCATCACAGGATGCCTCGATGTTGCCCAGGGATTCCGCTACGATCTGTTCCCGTTCTTCCTTAGTTGTCTCCGCAATTAAATAGCCTGCCATTTTTGCTGCTCCTTTTTATGTTTCCTTTTTTCGCCATCTACAACACTTCTCTGCGGTTTCGGTCTTAATGAAGCAATAACCCATTTCTCACATATTCACATTATGTCACACCCTGCCAGATTCTGCAAGGGTACTGATTGGGCGTTCCGGACATATTTTTTCCCATGCGCCCACAACGATTCAGAAAAATATGTATTTATGATCTAAAATGGGCGCTTCACGTATCTTTTTCTCTATACGCCCACAGTTTCAGTATTTCCAATTGCTGACAGCCTAATTATGGGCGCATAGGAAATTTTCGTTGCCCAGCGCCCATTTTCATTGAATTTTTACCCATCCAAAATATTTTCGTGGGCGCATTGGGAAAAATGTGTCTGGAACGCCCATTCAATACAAAGCTCTGAGAAATATGGGTATATGGAGAAAAAAGAGTTTCTGCTACCCAAAATGTAAATTGTCTCTCCCACGAATATTCTCCCGCTCTCCGCATAAAAATAAAATAGACCAACATTGCAGGAGAGAATTATGTGCGGAATTGCCGGATTTTGTAACCTTAAAAAGAGTTTTGAAAAGGAATACCCCTATTGGGAAGACATTTTGGAACATATGCATGAGAGCATTGCCCACCGGGGCGGGGATGCCTCCGGGACCTATCTGAGGTCTCACGCCGGGCTGGCGCATGCCAGACTTTCCATCCGGGATATCCACGGAGGTATTCAGCCCATGGTCCGTTCCATCGCGGGGCGCGAATACGCCATTGTCTATAACGGAGAAATTTACAATACGGATGAACTGACGCCGGAGCTGAAGGCCTCCGGCTTTCGCTTTGAAACCACCTCCGACACCGAGGTGATCCTCTATGCCTTCATTCACTTCGGCCCGGCCTTTGTCACCAAATTAAACGGCATCTTCGCCTTTGCCATCTGGGATAACTCCAGGGATGAGCTGTTTCTGTACCGGGACCGGGTGGGTGTCAAGCCTCTGTTCTATACCCAGCAGGAAAACCAGCTGGTATTTGGCTCGGAGCCAAAGGCCCTGTTCTGCCACCCGGATGTGACGCCGAAGCTGGATATTGACGGGCTTCGGGAGGTTCTGTCTATTGGCCCCGCCCGCACCATGGGCTGTGGTGTATTTACCGGCATGAAGGAGGTTCTCCCGGGGCACTTTATGATGTTCGGGAAACACGGCCTAAGAGATCTGACCTACTGGGATCTGGTCAGCCGCCCCCACTACGACAGTTACCTTCGGACCGTGGAAAAGGTATCCTTTCTCCTGCGGGATGCCGTAAAACGGCAGATGGTATCGGATGTGCCGGTGTGCACTTTTCTCTCCGGCGGGATTGACTCCTCCATTGTGACGGCTCTGGCGGCAAATTTTATGAAAGAACATGGGGAAATTCTCAACACCTTTTCCTTTGACTTTAAAGGAAATGACCTCTATTTTGCATCTAATTCCTTCCAGCCGGAGCGGGATCTTCCCTATGTAAAGATTATGCTGAAAACCTGCGAAACCAGGCACACCTATCTGGAATGTGACGAAAACCGGCTGGTGGATCTGCTTTATGCGGCGGTGGACGCCAAGGATATGCCCGGCATGACGGACGTGGATGCCTCCCTGCTCTATTTCTGCTCGGAGGTAAAAAAGCAGAATAAGGTGGCTTTGACCGGTGAATGTGCCGATGAGATTTTCGGCGGCTATCCCTGGTTCTACCGGAAGGAACTGATGGAGCGGGACGGTTTTCCCTGGTCTGCGGACATTTCCGCCCGGACGGTGTTCCTTGCGGATGATGTCATCCGGGATCTGAATCTGGCAGACTACTCCCATGAGCGCTATCTGGATTCTCTTTCCCAGGCACCGCTGCTTCCGGAGGAGAACAGGGAGCAGACAAAACGTCGGCAGATTGCCTATCTGAATATCAAGTGGTTCATGCAGACCCTTCTGGACCGGATGGACCGCACCAGCATGTATTCCGGTCTGGAGGCCCGGGTGCCCTTCGCGGACCACAGGATCATCGAATATGTGTTTAATGTTCCATGGGAAATGAAATACCAGAAGGGCGTGGAAAAAGCCCTTCTGCGGGACGCCACGGCAGATCTGCTGCCGGATGCACTGCTGCACCGGAAGAAAAGCCCCTACCCGAAAACCTACCACCCGGGTTATGAGAAGCTCCTGGTGGATCGTCTGGGGGAGATCCTTGCAACCCCCAATGCCCCCATCGCGCCGCTCATTGACCGCCGGAAAGCAACGGAGTTCATGGCAGCCCACAAGGAACTGGGAAAGCCCTGGTTTGGCCAGCTGATGGCAGGACCGCAGCTGATGGCCTATTTTATCCAAATCAATTACTGGATGGAAAAGTATCATCTGACCCTATAATTTTTTCCTTCTTTGGTTATACACATCATATCAGCTGTATTTATAATGAAACCAAGGAGGAACATTTCCATTGAAAAAAGCAGCTGTGATCAACGATTTATCCGGCTTTGGCAAGTGCTCACTGACGGCCGCGATTCCGGTTTTGTCCGTTCTCGGCGTCCAGTGCTGCCCTCTTGCCACAGCCATTTTGACCGGTCAGACCGGCTATCCCTATTATCACTGCCGGGATCTGACTGATATGATGAAGGACTATATCGATGCCTGGTCCAAAAACGACGAACAATTTGACGCTGTTTATTCCGGATTTCTGAACGGGCCGAAGCAGGCTTCTCTGGTTATGGAGTTTCTTACCCATTTCCGAAAAGAGAATACTCTGCTTCTGGTGGATCCGGTAATGGGCGATGACGGCAATGTGTACAAAATCTATACCCCAGAACTTCTGGAGGGAATGAAGCGGCTGACTGCCGATGCCGATCTTATCACTCCAAACCTGACAGAGGCCTGCCTTCTGACGGACACCAATCCCGGGGAAATCAATGCCTGCAAAAGCGAATCCCAGCTTCTTTCCTTTGCAGAGGAAATCGCGGACAAGCTTCGAAACCGGGCCGAACGGCCGCAGGATGTAGTCATTACCGGTGTAAAATGCCGGGACGAAGACGCTCCCGTGATCTGCAATGTGACAGCTACCCACCGGGGGATCACCGTGAACCCTTCGCCCTTTTTTGACAAAAGCTTTTCCGGGACAGGCGATCTTCTCGCCTCCGTCCTGTGCGGCTGCCGGCTGAAGGGCATGCCCACGGAAGCCGCTGTAGAGCTGGCCGGGCGTTTCCTAAGCCACAGCATAGCTGACACGGTCCGGGAGAACACCCCCTCGGCCGCCGGAGTGGCCTTTGAAACGCACCTGATAGAACTTATGGAATGTTCAAGAATGGAGGGAACCAATGATGGCAAAGATTCTTTATGTATACAATGATCAGGTATACGCAAATATTACCAATAAATGTGACTGTAACTGCACCTTCTGCATCCGCCAGCAATTCGACGGTGTCGGCGATGCCGAAACTCTCTGGCATAAGAAGGAACCCACGTTAGAAGAGATCAAAGCAGCCATTGACGCCTTTGATTTTACGGGTTATCAGGAATTCGTTTTCTGCGGCTACGGCGAGCCCACCTGTGCACTGGATAACCTGATCGCCAGCGCCCGTTATGTAAAAGAAAAAACAGGCCTCCCCATCCGCGTAAATTCCAACGGATTAGGAAACCTGTATCATAAACGTGATATTGTGCCGGAACTGGCCCAGGTGGTGGACACCATCTCCATCAGCCTGAACGCGCCGAATGCAGAGGAATACGAAAAGGTCACCCGCCCATCCTTTGCAAATGCCTACGAGGCTATGCTGGATTTCGCTGAGGAATGCGGCAAAATGATCGGGCGTACCCAGCTTTCCATCGTGGACATCCTCCCACCGGAGGACATCAAGGCCTGCCAGAAAATCGCAGACCAGCGAGGCGTTCACCTGAAGGTTCGTCCTTTTGAAAAGAGCGAATAATTCCGAACTGAAACTTCCCACACGGATTCTCCCACGGCTCCGCCTGCCGCCTGGATTCTTCAGGGGTGGTTAGCGGAACTCGCATCAAATTGCTGATTTGTCTGGTATCGGGTTTCGGCTCTTTTGAGATTTACGTTCATTCGACAGATGGACACTTCCGGTCTTGAGTCCGCCCGGGACAGACACTCGATTTATGCCAAGCCGTGTGCGAGTTAATGCCTCTATACACTGAAGCGGGCACGGGAAATACACGTTCAAGCGA
>ONEJ01000055.1 GCA_900316805.1 uncultured Lachnospiraceae bacterium | reverse complement strand
GATGTTTCATTGTTCCTTGGTAAATTTACGAATGCAGATGCTGCTAAGTCAGCGGCTACGAATGAAACAAATTCAGTTAATTCCGGAAATGGTTTTGTTGCAGTGTCTTATCAGTTCTCAACTGAGCAGATTACTGCCGGGGCAGATCTTGTGGATGGAAAGAATGTTTCTGATGATGCGGAGAGTAAAACACCATGTGTTATCAAAACCCACTGTACGCTGGTTGCCAACTGTGCAGGTCTAAACATGACTAACTATCGGGTGAAGGCTTACTTAATGGTTACTGACAGCTTGCCATCTACCCTAAGCTTTGTGAATGGAAATGCGGAAAGCGAGTCTGAGAGTAGTGAAACGGCCGCAATTACAGAGATTTCTGGTGAAGGAGTTTCAGATGGGTGCCTTAAAAAGCAGTGGCTTCGTCAGGACAGCGGATGGTCAACCGTTTCAGCAGAGCAGCTGAAAGACCTAAAGAGCGACTACTTCGTATTTACCGTTGCGAAGATCAAGACAACCATGTAACAAAGCGCACTATAATATAAGCACGATTAATATTAGCACTGCAATATAAGCTCACTGTAAACCTATAACGCTCCCCGACGCAGTTCATGAAACTGCGCAGGGAGCGTTTGTATTACTAAAACTTCCCACATGGGGCATATGGAGCTTTTTTCTACGTTCTTTTTACGCCTGTTCCAGCATAAATGCAATCAGATCCAGATCTTTTTCCAAATCCTCAAAAGTGGGGTAGTACTCATTACTCTGGTATACCCGCTGCACCATGGAGTGGTTCAACTGGTCGAATTCTCTAAGATCCACCGGCTTACTGAAGAAGTATCCCTGGGCGATATCGCTGCCGATTTCCCCCAGAAGGTTGGTTTGCTCTAAGGTTTCTACACCCTCGGTGATAACGGTAAGTCCCACTTCTTTTGCCATGGCGATCAGGTAGCGGAGGATGGACATACCTTCCTCGGTATCACTGTTCTGGTTCAGGAAGGAGCGGTCGATCTTGATCCGGTCGATGGGGTAGTCCCGAAGCAGGTTCAAAGGACTGTTCATACTTCCAAAATTATCGATACACAAGGTGTAACCATGTTCCTTTAAGGTGGTAATGACCTCCTTGGTCTGGGATCCGCCGGAGGAAATGCCTCGCTCCGGAAGTTCCAGGATCAGAAGGTTCTTATCAATCAGGTAGTGCTCACAGAGCTCATCCAGATACTCGATGAATTTCGTATTCTGAAAATGGATCGGAGAAATATTCATGGCAATGGGCGTCGGCGCGATCTTATTATCGATCCAACGACGGATAGTTTTCAGACATTCCTCCCACATATAGTAATCCAGCTTCTGAACGAGATTCGTGCTCTCAAACAACGGAATGAAGGCGTAGGGCGAAAGAATCCCCTTACCGGGATAATCCCATCGAACCAGTGCCTCGGCGCTGACGATACGGAAGGTCTTCAGGTCCACCATAGGCTGTAAGTACATGAGGAATTTGTGCTCCTCCAGAGCCTGTTCCATTTCCTGGCTCATCTGCTTGTTCTGGGTCAGATCCGCCTCCAGTTCCTCCGTGTAGAAGACGTAATTGCATTTCTCCGGATTCTTCACGAAACGCTGCGCCAGCATACAGGCGTTGATCATCTGGGTGATGGGCTGCGTCTTGTCGCTGATGTGGTACACGCCAAAAGAGGTAAGCACCTTAAAGCTTTCATTGTATGCCGCAATCAGCCTTGTCAGCTCTGCAATCTGCTCCTTGATGTATTCCTCTGAGCGGTTTTTCACAATAATGCCCAGCAGGTTAGAATAAATATGGGCAAAAATATGCCGTTCCCGCTGGCCGATATCCCGCAGGGTGTGGGCGGCATGAATTACCACGTTGTCACCTTCGGTGGGACCGAACAGTTTGTTGATTTTACCGATGTTCTGGATGTTAAAACAGATCATCGTACAGTCCGTTTCCGGTTCCTCTTCAAAAAGCTTACCGGCCTCGGAGATGAAGAAATCCAGATTTCCGATCTTGGAAATGGGGTTGGTATAGGCTACCTTATTCAGTTTTTTAAGTGTGTTGTTATTCAGATCCTCTTCCTTGCTCAGATCCGCTTCCAGCTTCTTAATCTTATCAATTCGGTAATTATTGTAAGAACGGTACAGGTCCAGCCTGTAGATCAAAAAGCCAATGACGCAAAGAAGGGCAATAACGATCATGACTGCTATAAACATAATTCTATGATAAAATCCACAGGGTAAAATGTCAAGATTTTTGACACCTAAAACTTCTTATGCTAAAATACGTGTTGCAGTAATGCAATTCAAAGGCAGTGAAATCTGCGAAAAAATTTTTTTAGAACAAAAAAATAAAGAGAAGGGTATCATTTTACGCTATGGGACAGCCAAATGTAAAAAATAATCAGAATAAACCGTCAAAGCTCTGGGATGTTATTGTAATCGGTGCAGGGGCCTCCGGCATGATGGCGGCTATCACTGCTGCAAGGCAGGGGCGGCGTGTGCTGGTTTTGGAGCATATGGACAAACCCGGGAAAAAGCTGCTGGCCACCGGCAACGGCAGATGTAATTATACCAATGAAAATATGAGCCTTGAATATTATCACGGAAATAAAGAATTGGTCAAAAATATCATGCCGTATTTCCGGAATTATGATACCGTCAATTTCTTCATGAAGATCGGGATCTATCCCCGGATAAAAAATGGCTATTACTACCCATTTTCCAATCAGGCACTGTCGGTGGTGGAAGCGCTGACCTTGGAATTGGATCGGCTGAATGTGCAGCTTGTGACCTCCTGTGAGGTAAATGAGATAAAGCCGGATGCCAAGGGTTTTCTCATCCGTACCTCCACGGGAAATTACCGCGGCAGAAAGGTTATTGTGGCTACCGGCCTTCGGGCATCGGAGAAGCTGGGAAGTGATGGCTCCATGTTTCCTGTCCTGAAGGAACTGGGGCACCGGTTTGTGCCTATCTTACCGGCCTTATGCGGTTTTGAGGCAAAGGGCATGGATTTTAAGAAGGTTTCCGGTGTCCGGGCTCAGGTGCAATTAGCTTTGGTGGTGGATGGATGCCATAGTCTGCATGGAGATGATGGGGAATTGCAGCTGACGGATTACGGTATTTCCGGGATTCCGGTTTTTCAGATCAGCAGTAAGGCCGCCCGTGCCCTTTACGAAAAGAAGAAGGCTGCGGTGGAAATTGATTTCATGACATATTTTGACAGGGGCATGATGAGAGATGAACTGACCAGGCGTTTTGCCCGGGATAAGGGATACCGCACTCTGGCTCAATCCCTCTGTGGTCTGTTGCATAGCAAGCTGATTCCTGAAATTCTGAAAAAGGCCGGCTTAAATCCCAATATGGACGCCGGGGCTCTGGCTGATTCCGGCATTCAAAGGCTGGCAGAACTAATTAAGTGTTACCCGGTAGAGCTTACGAAGGTGAGGGATTTTTCCACAGCCCAGGTGTGCAGCGGTGGCATCCGCTCAGAGGAGATTGACACGCAGACGCTGGAGTCCAGGCTGGTGCCCGGGCTTTACTTCGCCGGGGAAATTCTGGATGTGGACGGCATCTGTGGCGGTTACAATCTTCAATGGGCCTGGTCCAGCGGGTACGTGGCAGGGATGTTAGGGAAACCCGTGAAATGTCTTTCCTATCAACACCATGATTAATATATGTGACAAAACAAGGAAGTATTATATGATC
>ONEJ01000051.1 GCA_900316805.1 uncultured Lachnospiraceae bacterium | reverse complement strand
TCAGGACGAAAAATCAAGGATAAATTAAGCCACCTGATCAACAGGTGGCTCTTTTTGAAAAAACAAGGTACAGATAATTACCTACTTTCACCAAAAGTGAAGTGCGAAATATGGAAAATTAAGTAATATCAGAGAAAAACCATTAAGGAAATTGACACATTAAGGAATAGGAATTATAATGCCTAATGAGGAAGTAGAGGGATTATAATGGTTGATTTTCATACGCATATTCTGCCGGGAATTGACGACGGAAGCCAGGATGTAGAAACTTCTCTGGCCATGCTTACGGCGGAAAAAGACCAGCAGGTCGACAAGATCATAGCGACACCGCACTTTTATGCGAAGCAGGATTCCGTACAGCGGTTTTTGAATCGTAGACAGGAGAGCTACGAGAAGCTGATGCGCGCCTACGGCGAACAGGAAGATCAGATTCCGATTCTTCTGGGGGCAGAGGTGTACTACTTTGAGGGAATGGGAAATGCATCCATGATTCCGAAACTCTGCATTGAGGGGACACAGGCGATACTTCTGGAGATGCCCTTCCGCCAGTGGACGAGTTCCATGTATGAGGATGTGAAGAAACTGGTAAAGACCCAGAAGCTGACCGTGATACTCGCTCATTTGGAACGGTTTGTTTCCTTCCAGCACGATATGGACACTTGGAACCGGATTTTGAAGCTGGGAGTGCTGGTGCAGATGAATGCCGGAGTATTTCTGGATTGGAAGAAACGCCGTCAGGCCCTTAAACTTTTGAAAAATGTTGATACAATTCTGATGGGCAGTGACTGCCACAATTTGGATACACGTAAGCCGAATCTGGCGGCGGGACGGGATGTGATCGCATCCAAAGCCGGCAGAGAATACATAACGAAGAGTGATGAACTGGCTGGGGAGGTATTACATGAAAGATAACAAGAAGGTTGTTCACGCGGTGACGGAGCTTCTGCTGGCAGCGGTACTGATTGTTGCCATTTTCTTTCTGATTCGATATATGGATGTGAAGGATGCGGAGGCTGCTGAGACGGCCGCCAGCACGGAAACGCAGCAGTGGATTGAGTTTCCGGAGGATACGCCGGAAGTGAAATTGGGAAAGCGCACGTATTTGTTCAGCCATCCGGTAAAGACCTATCTACTGATGGGAACCGATGCCAGTGGCAATGAGGATGGGATTGGGGACGATTACCAGGGAGCCATGGCAGACACTTTGATTCTTATCATGGTGGATGATGAAGAGAAGAGCTATGGATTGCTCCAGTTAAACCGAGACACCATTACCGATGTTCCGATTCTGCTCCATGATGGAACCAGTTATGCCAGCGCAGAGGAACAGCTTTGCACGGCCCACTGGTATGGCAAGGACAGGAAAGCAAGCTGTGAGAATACTGTGCAGGCAGTTTCCAACATGCTGGGAGGACTTCCCATCGATGGATATTATTGTTTGCAGATGGGGGCTATGCCCCTGCTGAATGAAGCCGTGGATGGTGTGACGATTACTTTCCCGGAGGATCTGACTGAGATTGATCCTGCCATGAAAAAGGGAGCAACGCTGACTCTGACAAATGCCCAGGCGGAAGCACTGTTACATACCCGGATGGGACTGAAGGATGACCGCAACAGTGAGCGTATGAATAGACAGAAGCTGTTTATGGATGGCTTCATGGACAAGATGAAGGAGAAGGCAGTGGACACCAACTTTACCATTGCCCTTTACGACAGACTTCATCCTTACGCGACAGAGGATATCAACATCAATGAGCTCTCGCAGATGCTCAAGGATATCAAGAACTATACCAACAAAGGTACTTTTACGATAGATGGAACCTCCGAGCTTGGCGAGAAGCTGGGAGACGGAGAACAACACTGGGAATTTTACATGGACGAGGGTTCGCTTGATTCTATCATGTGCGGGCTCTACCCACTGGTATACCAGAAAGAAAAATAGAATGGGGAAATCATTAAGATGAAGCAGGAAACGGAACTGATACAACAGCAGCAGGAGGACGAGGCAGAAATCGATTTACTGGAGATTTTTTACCTTCTGAAAGCAAAGCTTTTCTGGCTGATTTTTGCATTCCTGATAGGTGGAGTGCTGGCAGCGGCAATTACTCTCTTCTGCATTACACCGAAGTATACAGCGACAGCCAAAATTTACATGGTTTCAGCCTCCAGTGAGAGTGTGCTGAACCTGTCCGATCTGAATCTGGGTACCTCACTGTCCCAGGACTATGAAGAGCTGATCAAGATTCGCCCTGTATTCAACGAGGTTATTGAAAATCTGGGACTGAATATGGAGTATGAGGAATTGCTGGAGAAGGTATCCATCAACACCATCGGAGATACCCGTCTTCTGGCAGTGTCTGTGGAGGATGAAGATCCTAGGGAGGCACAGAGAATTGTTAATGAACTTGCCGATACGGCAGTTACCTATATTCCGAAGGTGATGGAGACATCCACACCAAACATAGCAGAGTATGCCATCGTTCCGAAGTCACCGAGTTCCCCGAATGTTGCAAAGAACACTGTTCTTGGGGCGCTGGTATTTCTGATTCTTGCCGCAGCTGTCTTTATTGTCCGTATGCTGATGGATGACAGCTTAAAGACTGCAGAGGACGTGGAGAAAGCATTCGGTATTATGCCGTTTACCGTTATCCCTGAGGGAGATCTGGCAGAAATCAGTGATGAGGCTGAGGAGAAAGCAAAGAGTAAGCACAAGCACAAAAAGAGAAAGGGAGCATGATGGAAGAGTTTACACCAAAAAATACAGCAAAAATCAATAATATGCCGACACTTCCATATGCCATCGAGGAGGCGGTGAACCGTCTTCGTGTAAATATCAGCTTTCTGGGAAGTGAAGTAAAGAAGATTATGGTGATTTCCAGCATGCCGGATGAGGGCAAGAGCTTTGTTTCCATGCAGCTGTGGAGACAGATGGCAGAGGCGAATGTCCGAAGCATTCTGCTGGATATGGATTTGAGAAAGAGTGTTACCGTTGATAAGTACCAGATTGAACAGGAGAAGGGCAAAATCCTTGGAATGTCCTTTTATCTGGCTAATGATGCCTCTTTGGAGGAGTGCGTCCTTCGCACGGATATCGGCAGAGGCGATATCCTTCCCAATGTAGATAATGTGGTAAATCCCTCCATGCTTCTAGAAGGTCATAAATTCGAAAGAACCTTAAAGGAGCTGGAGAATTATTACCGTTACATATTTATTGACTCACCGCCACTGAATCTGGTGTCTGATGGTGAGAAGATCGGTTCTCTCTGTGACGGCGCCATTCTGGTAGTTCGTGCAGGGGAGACCTCCAAGAGCATTGTGAGAAATTCCATCCGTCAGCTGGAGCGTGCCAACTGCCCGCTGATCGGTATTGTGTTAAGCCGTGCCCAGGCCGGAAACGGTGGATATTATTCGAAGAAGTACGGCGGATATTAT
>ONEJ01000084.1 GCA_900316805.1 uncultured Lachnospiraceae bacterium | reverse complement strand
TCTCTTGATGACTTTGCACTTCTCGCAAATAGGTTTAACTGATGATCTTACCTTCACAGCAAATCCTCCTTTCTCTATAAAAGCCCTGTTTTCACGGCTTTGCCGCTCTTTTTCAGGTACTTTCCCAAAAGTGTCCGAGTAATATTATATACAAACACTTCGTGGAAGTCAATATATTTTTTACTTATCTCTCCAAATAATTCTGCCCTTTGTAAGGTCATATGGAGACATCTCGATGGTAACTTTATCTCCCGGCAGGATACGGATAAAATTCATACGAAGCTTTCCGCTGATGGTTGCCAGAATCTGATGACCATTCTCGAGTTCTACTTTGAAAAAAGCGTTTGGAAGTTTTTCTACTACAACGCCTTCTACTTCAATAACATCTGCTTTTGACATAACTTTCTTTCCTCCTGTATTGACTCTCTTTTCATTGTTCTGTTGTTAAAAGAGTTCTAAAAATCCGGCTTCTTTTTCCCCTTCTGTCAGAGAAAGAATCTCCGGTTTTCCATCTGTAATAAGTATCGTATTCTCATAATGAGCGGATAATGACATATCTTCTGTGACTACCGTCCATTCGTCATCCATCCAGAGTACATCCTTGGTTCCAATGTTGACCATCGGTTCCACGGCAAGTGTCATCCCGGGTTTCAGCCGGATTCCCCTGCGAAATCTTGACTGCCGGAAATTCGGAATCTCCGGTTCCTCATGCAGATGGCTTCCGACACCGTGCCCGCACAGATCTTCCACAACACCGTAACCAAAACGATTGGCATAATCACCAACTGCCGCCGAAATTTCATATAGATGATTTCCCGCAACCGCCTTTTTCATGCCCTCAAAAAAGGACTGTCTTGTACGCTCAATCAGAAGTTTGGCCTCCTTGCTGACGGTTCCGACCGCAACAGTTCTTGCCGCATCCGAATGATATCCTTCATAGATGACTCCCGCGTCCAGACTGACAATATCGCCTTCTTTAATAATCTTTTCTGCTTTCGGAATTCCATGCACCACTTCCTCGTTTACCGAGACACAGATGGATGCCGGATACCCGCAGTAATTTTTAAAGGAAGGGATACAGCCAAATGAGCGGATCATCTCTTCCCCCAACTGATCAATGTCCAGAGTAGACATTCCAGGTCTGATTTCTTTTGCGAGATATTCATGCACCTGGGCGAGGATTTTCCCCGCCCTGCGCATTTTTTCAATCTCGTCAGCAGATTTGATCGTTACTTTCATTTTATTCACCTAAGATTGCAACGATATCCGTAAACACATCATCCATTGGCTTTGTGCCATCTACGGATTTCAAAATTCCCTGAGCCTTATAATAATCGATCAGCGGCTGTGTCTGCTCATGATATACAGACAGACGCTTCTGTACGGTTTCCGGCTTGTCATCGTCACGAAGTACGGTATCGCTGCCACAGGCATCACACTTTCCTTCTACTTTTGTCGGATTAAATACGATATGGTAAGTTGCACCACAGTTTAAGCAGGCGCGTCTTCCACCCATACGGTTTACGATATTCTCATCCGGAACATCCACATCAATGGCATAATCCATTGTCTGGTTGATTTTCTTTAATGCAGCGTCCAATGCTTCTGCCTGCGGAATTGTTCTTGGGAAACCATCCAGTACAAATCCGTTCTTGCAGTCCTCCTGTTGGATACGATCCATAACCAGATCACAGGTCAGCTCATCCGGAACTAATGCACCCTGATCCATGTAGGTCTTGGCTTTCTTTCCAAGCTCTGTACCGTTCTTAATGTTCGCACGGAAGATATCCCCTGTAGAAATGTGCGGAATCTGGTACTTTGCTGCGATCTGCTTTGCCTGTGTTCCTTTGCCGGCTCCCGGAGCCCCTAACATAATAATTTTCATATAAATCTCCCTTCTCATTATATAGTATGAATGGAGATACTGCATTCTCCACAGTATCTCCAATTCATAATTAATCGTTCAAAAATCCTTTATAGTAACGAACTCTCATCTGTGACTCAACCTGCTTTAAGGTCTCAATGATAACACCAACAATAATGATGATGGATGTTCCACCGAAGGATACATCTGCCTTAAATACACCGTTGAAGAAGATCGGGATTACAGCAACGATAGTCAGACCGACTGCTCCGATGAACACGATGTAGTTGAGTATCTGATTTAGATAATCGCTGGTTGGCTTACCAGGTCTTATACCCGGGATAAAACCACCGGCACGCTTCATATTGTTCGCAATTTCAAGCGGATTAAAGGTAATCTGCGTATAGAAATATGCAAAAGCAATGACCAGTGCAATGTATACCACCAGACCGATAGAGTAGATCGGCTGGGATGGATTACACCAGTTATTCTGGGATAATCCCTTAAGAATCTGGCTTCCGATCCCTGTTCCATTGCCTTTTCCGATAATCGATGCAATGATAACAGGCGTCATCATCAGTGACTGTGCAAAGATGACAGGAATAACGCCGCCGGTATTGACTTTGAGCGGGATATGGGTTGACTGTCCACTAACCTGTTTACGTCCCTGAAGCTTCTTGGAATACTGTACCGGAATTCTTCTCTCTGCATCCTGAAGGAAAACAACGAATACAACCATTCCAACAATAATTGCAAGAATAATAACCCCCGCAAGAATTCCCTTCGGGATTGACTTATTTGCAATAAACTGGCTCCACAATGTCGAAAGATCCTGCGGCATACGGGAAATGATATTGATCACAAGTACGATAGAAATACCATTTCCAATTCCTTTTTCGGTAATACGTTCGCCGATCCACATCAGCACAGCAGATCCGGCCGTAAGTCCTGTAACTACCATAATTACAGTAAGCGGATCATTGCTTGTCAGGTTTCCTCCACGGTAGAAACCAATTGTCATGGCAATAGCTTCCACAAGACCAAGTGCAACCGTAACGTATCTGGTAATAGAAACAATCTTCTTTCTTCCCTCTTCACCATCGCGCTGCATCTCTTCCAGCTTAGGAATTGCAATCGTTAAAAGCTGCATAATAATGGATGCAGTGATGTACGGGGTAATATTCAACGCAAAAATGGACATTTTCTCGAAGGAACCACCCGTGATTGCGTTAAAAAATCCCATCCCATCAGCGACCTGACTTCCAAACCACTGACGGAATACCTCTCCATCGACACCCGGAGCCGGAAGCTCGCTTCCGATCCGGATGACAATCATCATAAGAAACGTATAAATTAGTCTCTTGCGGATGTCCTTTACCTTGAATGCATTACGCAGTGTCTTAAGCATTAGATCACCTCTGCTTTTCCACCAAGAGCTTCAATCTTTTCCTTAGCACTTGCACTGAATGCATTTGCCTGAACAGTAAGCTTCTTGGTAAGTTCTCCATTTCCGAGAATCTTAACGCCGTCTAACGGGTTCTTAACGATACCTGTCTCCATCAGTGTCTCTACTGATACTACGGAATCATTGTCAAATCTCTCAAGAGCGGAAATATTGATGCCTACGATTTCCTTAGAGTTTCTGCACTTGAAGCCTCTCTTCGGTAATCTTCTGTATAAAGGCATCTGACCACCTTCAAAGCCTGGTCTTGGTGCTCCGGAACGAGCTTTCTGACCCTTATGGCCCTTACCTGCAGTCTTACCGTTTCCTGAACCATGTCCACGGCCTCTTCTGAAATTATCGCTATGCACGGAACCTTCCGCTGCTTTTAAACTAGATAAATCCATTTTGGCACCTCCTTGTCTTATTCTTATACTTCTTCTACTTTCACGTACGGTGCAACCTTGCGAAGTGCGCCCTGTGTAGCTGCGTTATTCGGCAGCTCAACAGTCTTGTTTAACTTGGTTAATCCAAGAGCCTCGATGGTCTCCTTGTTCTTCGGAACAGCACCGATTGTTGACTTAATAAGTGTAACTTTCACTTTCTCTGCCATTGTCCAGTTCCTCCTTAACCTAAGATCTCTTCTACGGATTTTCCGCGAAGTCTAGCCACTTCTTCCGGACTTCTAAGCTGGGACAGAGCATCGATTGTAGCAAGTACAACGTTCTGCTTGTTGTTAGATCCCAGTGACTTTGTACGGATATTGTTGATTCCTGCAAGCTCACATACGGAACGAGCCGGACCACCGGCGATAATACCAGTACCTTCAGGAGACTTCTTTAATAATACGGAAGCACCTGTATATTTTCCTGTGGTATCATGTGTGATGGAATTGTTCTCATCTAACTTAACACTGATCAGGCTCTTAATTGCATCTTCCTTACCCTTGCGGATAGCTTCAGGAATTTCTGCTGCCTTTCCAAGACCAGCGCCAACATGACCGTTCTTGTCGCCGACAACAACGAGAGCTGTGAAACGCATGTTACGTCCACCCTTAACAACCTTTGTTACACGCTTGATGTCAACAACCTGGTCAACTAAT
>ONEJ01000050.1 GCA_900316805.1 uncultured Lachnospiraceae bacterium | reverse complement strand
TGAAAAATAGTCCGTACAAAAACGAGGGTTGGAACGGACTAAATCGACGAAACTGAAAAATAGTCCGTACAAAAACGAGGGTCGGAACGGACTAAATCGACGAAATCAGAAAATAGTCCGTACGTGGAGGAGAAAAAGAACGGACTAAAATGGAGAAAACAGAAAATAGTCCGTACGGAAGGCGAAAAAAGTACGGACTAAATCACCAAAACTGAAAAATAGTCCGTACGCCGAGTATGCCAGCACCAGCTGGAATAGTCAATGTGTGATTATAGCAGCAGAGTTGGTGCTCGTTGAATGACAAATTTCAAAAGGATGACAAACTTCAAATGGTTATAAAATTCCAAAAGGATGTTAGGAGAAATGAAGATCGAAAGTTGAACTAAGGAGAAGAAGCAAATATTTGCGTACACAAGAAAGGAGAGGTAATATGTATGGATTAAAGGAGATGCTCCAGAAAGAACAAATAAGGCTTGAGGGAATTTTGCAGAAGACCAAAGAGCAACTGAAGGATGCACCGGAGGGAAAGCTGCGAATATCAAAATCCGGGAAACAGATTCAGTATTATCTCCGAAAAGATGGAATAGGGGCCGGTACCGGGCAATACCTACACAACTCTGATGGCGAATTGGTACATAGGCTGGCTCAAAAGTCATATGATGAAAAGGTATTACGTCTTGCAGGACGCAGATTGCGTCAGATGAAATACCTGACGGAGGAGTATCAGGATAACGAACTGGAAATTCTTTATGAAAAAGAGCATCCGGAAAGGCAGAAATTGATCCGGCCGGTGGAATTGACATGGCAGCAACGCCTGTGTCTTTGGATGGAAGAAAAATACGAAGGAAAAGCCTTCAAGCCGGGGGAAACGGAAATATATTCCGAGCGGGGAGAGCGTGTGCGCTCAAAATCAGAGAAAATACTCGCGGATTATTTTTATCGGAACAATATTTGCTATAAGTACGAAAAGCCGCTTCGATTGAAGGGATATGGCATAGTTTATCCCGATTTCACTTTCCTGTCAAAGAAAACAGGAAAGGAAATCTATTGGGAGCATGAGGGACGAATGGATGATCCGGTCTATGCGAAAACGGCGGTCAAAAAGATCAAGACCTATGAAGAGAACGGAATTTTTGTGGGAGAAGGTTTGATCTTGACCTTTGAAACAGAGACATCCATTCTCAGCACCAAGGATATCGAGAGCAAAGTGAAAAGGTATTTGTGCTCGTCTATCTAATCAACTTCATCTCTTCAATCACCCATCCTTCATTCTCCATATGGTAGGTACTGCCGTAATACGGGCAGATTTTCTGACGAACTGCATCGAAGCTGCCGCCACAGTGGGGGCAGGCAACGGATGTGATGGAAAATCCTGGCGGCTCCATGACAGTGACGTTTGTGCTTACGACCACGTCGATACAATCTCCCGATTTATGTACTTTTCCATTGGATTCGCGATAATTAATCCACCATGTGCGCAAGGAAAGATGCAGGATATTTCCCTCCATCCACGCCTTATTCAGACAGGTGGCATCGCAATAGGTCATATCCAGAATATCGGAAAAGCGTGGGTCCCTTTCGGAGCTGCGGTAGCAGGCCGGATTTTCCGGCTGTCCGGCAAACACAGCCATTTTAATCAGGGAAATAATCTGCCCCTCGAACTTGTCAAAGGAAAAATTCAGAGTTTTTCATGATACGCGAATGGGCGGCATTTGATTTACTTTTAAAGTGTAAGAATCTTTGTCTTTATCAGTTTTTCTAAATCCAAATTATAAACAAAAACGTAAATTTGCGGAAGAACCAAAAAAGGAGCAGTAACATTTCTCAGTAGGCAAATTTCAAAAGGAAAACAGTTTGAGGATCATTGACACAAATCAATGATTATATTATAGAAAGGTATGTTTTGAACCCGGGGGAAAGAAATTGATATGTTACAAAAAATATTTGAAAATGAGCTCGGAAACGAGTATGATTTAAGAGAAAAACACATCACGGGATTTGGATCATGTGTATCGCGGAAATGCGGTAGAGAGGGAGGGTGTTATGGCACAGCAGACAAAGGGATGTTGTAAATATTGCGGAAAAGAATACGCAAAAGGCGGAATGCTGCGGCACTTGCAGTCCTGCAAAGCCAGAAAAGAGAAATCAGATGCAGAATCCGGCGGGAAAAAATGCGGGTATTTTGAACTGGTTCTTTCAGGAAAATATGATAGTGATTACTGGCTTATCATAGAAATCAAGGAAACCGCAACTTTGGAAGATCTGGATGAATTTATCCGGGATATCTGGGTGGAATGTTGCGGTCATCTCAGTGCCTTTACCATAGCCGGAGAAGAATATGAGTCTGATCCGGATACGGATTCCTTCTGGGGAAACTCAGAAGATATGAATCATAAGCTTAAGGATGTTCTGTCTGTGGGAGAGAAGATTGAGTATGAATATGATTTTGGATCTACCACAGAACTGGTCATCAAGGTACAGGATTACCGAAAAGGCTGTGGAAAAGCGGATACAATCACGATATTATCACGGAATCATCCGGTAAAACATTTGTGCAGTCAGTGTAAAAAAAATGAGGCAAAGTGGATTGATCAGGAAGCCTATTACGAAGAAAACCCATTCTGGTGTGAGGAATGTCTGGATAGGGAATTTCCGGAAGGGGATGATGGGGGGCTTATGCTTCTTCCCATATGTAATTCGCCGCGTATGGGAGTGTGTGATTACGAGGGAAGTGAAAAGTATGGGGAGCAGTTTGTCCCGGATACAGAAAAAACAGAAAAAGACCAGTTTTCTCTGGTGACAGATACTTTTGCAGTGAAAAAAACCAGTGGTTCGGTTTCTGACGACGGAGAAAAAAAGAAAAGTTACCGGGTGCTGGTGGTTGTAGATATGCAGAATGATTTTCTCACAGGCTCCCTTGGAAATGCAGATTGTAAGGCAGTGATCCCTCCCGTGGTAAAGGTGATTGCGGAAGGCGGTTATGACCAGGTAATCCTGACCAGAGACACCCACGGGGAGGATTACCCGACTACACAGGAAGGTAGAAAGCTTCCGGTAGTTCATACAATAAAGGACACCGAGGGCTGGCAAATTGAAAAGACAGTCATGGATGCCGTGAATGAACATTACTCGAAAGAGCAGATTACACTGATTGACAAACCGGGCTTTGGCAGCGAGAAATTGGCAGACCGGATCCGGGAACTGGGAAAGAAATATCCGGAGGATCGAGAACTTACGGTGGATTTCGTGGGAGTCTGCACAGATATCTGTGTCATCAGCAATGTGTTTCTGGCGAAGGCGGCAGCACCGAACGCTGAAATCCGTGTGATTGAAAAGGCCTGTGCGGGTGTGACACCGGAATCCCACCATACGGCTATCGAAGCTATGCGGGGCTGTCAGGTGGATATCGTATAAGGAAAAGAGGAAAAATCATGGTTTTAAAACAGATTATCAACAGTCTCTTAGAGACGGATATGTACAAGATCAGTATGGGACAGGCCATCTATCACCAGTTCAGTGATTACAAGACTACCTGGAGTTTCAAGTGCAGAAATACGGATGTGCATTTTACCCCGGAGATGGTGCAGGAAATCAAAGAGCAGATCAATGCCTACTGCAATCTTCGTTTTACCGAGGAGGAACTGGAATACCTGAATAACGTCAAATGGATGAAGGGTTCCTACGTGGATTTTCTCCGGTTGTGGCAGCCTAGGTATGCCGAGTTTGAAATTACAACGGATGCCCCCTGCGGGCTGTCTATTGAGACCCGGGGAACCTGGCTGAATACCTCCATGTATGAGATTCCAACCCTCGCCATTGTCAACGAGGTTTATTTCCGGATGGCCTATGATTATGACCGGCTTTTTGACAGTTTTAAAAAGCGTCTGACGGATAAAATCAATGGCCTGAAAGGTGTGGGAGACGTTGAACATTACAATATCGGCACCTTCAGTGAATTCGGCCTTCGAAGAAGATTGTCCGGAGAGGCTCAGGAACTGGCTGTGCAGCAGCTGGCAGAGAACAAAGATCAGTTTCACGATTCAAAGTTTGTGGGTACCTCTAATGTCTATCTTGCAAAAAAATATGGTCTGACACCGGTGGGCACCATGGCTCATGAGTGGATCATGTGTGTGGGACAGGGAAATCATAAGCATAATCCTGCCTATTCCAACTGGTACGCACTGGATGCCTGGGTGAAGGAGTACGGTATTTTGAACGGAATCGCCCTTACGGACGCCATCACCACGGACTGCTTTTTGCGAGATTTCCAGCTGACCTATGCCACTCTGTTCTCCGGCGTGCGCCATGACAGTGGTGATCCTTTTGCGTGGGGAGAGAAAATGCTTCATCACTACGAGAGCCTTGGCATTGACCCCAGGACCAAGACCCTTTTGTTCAGTGACAGTCTGGATTTCAAGCGGGCGGGGGAGCTATACGCCTATTTCAAGGATAAGGCAAAGGTTGCCTTCGGAATTGGCACCTATATCGCTAACGATACGGAAGTTCCGGCTCTCAATATCGTCATGAAAACCACCGCCTGCAACGGCATGGATGTGGCGAAAATATCCGATACCGCAGGAAAAGGCATGTGTAAGAACCCGGAGTATGTGAAATATCTGCAGAGGTGCATTGATTGGCGGATGAAAAATGACCGGTAACGATATAGGTGAAATTCCAATGTTGACTCCCCCCCCTTAAATCAAAAAATGGCAACATTTCCTGCCATAAATGGTAGAAATTTTGCCATTTTTGCCGAAAATGCCGCCTTTTCTTGACAGGTAAAAGGAATGATACTAGTATAACTATGTTACATTTTATGAAAAGTGGGACAAAAAGGGATGCAGGTAAGGGAATCAAGCTTTTCAAACAATTGGCAATAGACAGACGATAAGAGGAGTTAGTTAGGGAATGTACAGAAAGAAAAGGAGAAGCTGGGTCAAGCACCGGGACTTTATGATCATG
>ONEJ01000049.1 GCA_900316805.1 uncultured Lachnospiraceae bacterium | reverse complement strand
CTTGATCTCTAAAAAGTCGGGGATTTCATCGTCTGTGATCTCGCCATCGGCTGCAATGTCAATGAGACGGTCCTTTTCCCGGGAAAGTGCATGGCTGTTTTAGGGTGGAAAGAGGAAATAGGCATCGCTATTTCGCACTTGTGATCCCTTTATGTATAATCAGTAGTTCTGTATACTAAGGGCATAAAGAAAATTATCAAATTGATAAGGAGTTGGTTGGATGAGCGTACAGGAAAGAGTGAGATTGTGCCGGCTGATTGACCAGATGGAGAGACAGAAGGAATACAGTAAGAGGCTGGGATTTGCGATTACAGGAGCGTTGTTAAAGGCTTGTCTGTGGTTGTTTATCCTTCTGCCTATCGGATTGGTATTGTGCGTGCTAGGGTTAGCACTGTGCTGTACGCTGATCCTCATACCAATTGGAGCGAAGCTGTTTACGGCAGGACTTCATGTGATTCTGCCGGGATAGAAGCGCTTATTTCTGTGTTTTAGCCATGTAATTCATCGGGTTGGACTTATACTTAGATCATAAAGCAAAGGAAACGTAAAGAAACAGACGGAAGAAATAGATTATGAGTGAGTTTGGCAGCATTGATGATTATATCAGGCAGCTGACTGGCATCACAACATATGATGTTAAGGATGCTGCTAAGATGGACGGCATTTCCGATATGCATTGTATGAGTGATGTGTATTTGGCGGACGAACTGGAACATGAATATGCCGATAAAGGGATGGGAAATCGGCGATAAATTCGTAGAAAAGTATTGATATTTACAGAACTGATGAGTATAATAAAGGTAAGAACACAACTGTTCTTCTTCATCATCTTAGATGAGTCCTGTGACGGTTCTGACAGGACGGTAAAATAAAAAGTGACCGAGTGATGAGTCCTGTGACGGTTCTGACAGGACGGTAAAATAAAAAGTGACCGAATGATGAAGTCTATGACGAGAGACTGAAAAGTCTCTCGTTTTTTACTTAAGGAGAAGAGTAGGAATGAATTTACCTGAAAATGATTATCAGATATTGAGACTTACTGATGCATTCTATCGTGTATATCCTAATCCGCCATATAGAGAAATTCTAAAGAAAAAGCAAAGGGCATACAATTGTCTGCTTTTTCAGTCGCATTATGATTATTTTATCTGCATTCCCTATAGAAGTGAAATTACTCATAAATCTGCATATCATTTTTCAAATACGACAAGATCAAAAGCTCATAGATCAGGTCTGGATTATAGTAAGATAGTTATAAGAAATACAGAATATGGAAGCTGTAGGGGATACAGCGAAAATATGAGGAAAATTCTTTTTTTCCTATGATTGCAGACACAAAAAGGATATAAGTTCTAGGGAAAAGAATATATGATGAAGATGCTCATGTATGATTTGAGTAAATGAATTGTATTTGTGAGTCGAATCCGCTATACTATTATGTAAATCATAGTATAGCGGATTGTTTCCATATTTTGGAGGTTTGTATGGGAAAAACAGTAGCCATTGGAATACAGAGCTTTGATAAATTGAGAAGTGATGGGTATTTTTATATTGACAAAACAGATTTTATCCGGGAATGGTGGGAAAGCGGGGATGATGTCACACTGATTACCAGACCGCGGCGATTCGGGAAGACTTTGAATATGAGTATGCTGGAAGCGTTTTTCTCAGTTTCCTGTGGAGGCAGGTCAGATCTGTTCGAGGGGCTTTCCATCTGGCGGGACGAAAAGTACCGGGCACTGCAGGGAACCTACCCGGTGATTTTTCTGTCATTTGCGAATATCAAGGAAGCGGATTTTGAGAAAACAAGGAAGAAAATCTGTCAAATGATTGCAGGGCTATACGACAGATACGAATTCCTCTTGGAGGGAGAATATTGCAATGAAGGCGATAAGGAGTACTTTTATTGTGTAAATCCCCAGATGGATGATGTGGATGCTTCTATGTCCATTCATTATCTGGCAAAGTTGATGTATCAGTATTACGGGAAAAAAGTAATCATTTTGTTGGATGAATATGATACGCCAATGCAAGAGGCTTACGTAAATGGCTATTGGGAGAAACTGGTAAGATTTACAAGAAATCTTTTCAATTCCACTTTCAAGACCAATCCCTATCTGGAACGTGCCATTATGACAGGCATTACAAGGGTCAGCAAGGAGTCCATCTTCTCTGATCTGAACAACCCGGCAGTGGTGACAACCACCACCAACCGGTACACCACAGCCTTCGGCTTTACAGAGCAGGAAGTGTTTGATGCTTTGGATGAATACGGTTTCGGGGATCGGAAAGACGAAATCAAACGCTGGTATGACGGCTTTATTTTTGGAAAACAGCGGGATATTTACAATCCCTGGTCCATGATCAATTTCCTGAAAACCGGCGAAATCGAAACCTACTGGGCGAATACCAGCGGAAATGGTCTGGTCAGCAGGATGATCCGCGGTGGAAGCGGAAAGTTCAAGGATCAGTTTGAATGTCTGATGAGGGGAGAGAGCATTTTCTGCCCCATTGATGAGCAGATTATTTATGATCAGCTGGATTATGATGAGGATGCCATCTGGAGCCTTCTTCTGGCCAGCGGATATCTGAAGGTTTTAAGTGTTGCGAAAAAAGAGGCGGGAATTCCCAGAATGTACGAGCTTGCCCTGACCAATGGGGAGGTGATGGATATGTTCTACGGGATGGTGCGCAGCTGGTTTGGTGTCAGCAAAAATGATTATAACGATTTTGTCAAAGCACTTTTGCTGCTGGATGTGGAAGAAATGAATGAATACATGAACCGAGTTGCTCTTACAACCTTTAGTTATTTTGATGTAAAAGAAGGAAAGTCACAGGATGCACCGGAACGTTTCTATCATGGCTTTGCCTTGGGACTACTGGTGGATCTGCAGGAAGATTACCGGATCATTTCCAACCGGGAAAGTGGGTTTGGCAGATATGATGTGATGCTGGAGCCGAAGGATCCGTCGAAGGATGCCTTCATCCTTGAGTTTAAGGTGTTTAAGAAAGCAAAGGAGAAGACGCTGGAGGATACACTGGCCAGTGCCCATGCACAGATTGAGGAAAAGAAGTATGCGGCAGAATTGATGGCAAGGGGATTTTCGGAGGAACAGATCCATAAATATGGATTTGCATTTGATGGGAAACGGGTTTTGATCGGGTGAGAAAAGTAGTTGTACCAGAGCTTAAATTTCTTCTCAACCCCGCCAATGATGGCAGAACAGGTAAAGTTCGCCCCAACACGGCTGGGAGCCTGCTCGTCGCTGACCACATCTTTTATGGTAACCGTAACCAGTTCCCCATTATTATCTTTAAAACGGAAGCGCAGTGGTGTGATCTTCCCGTTGGTGTCGGTACAGGAGATCATCTGTACCGGAATGTTAACACACAGGATGCTTTCCATAGAAATCCCCCCTCTTTGTAAACTTGTCTTGAAAACACACTTATCATAACATATCGAACATATGTTTGCAAATGGAAATATATACAAAAGTAAGAAAAAATGGAGGGTAAAATAGAAGGTAAAATAGAAAAAGTCCATGGCAGAAGCTGTGGACTTTTCTTTTGCTATTTTATGTTGTCAAATTTCGCAGATTTGCATAATCTGCGAAAAAATCATTCAGAGGGCGCATAAATACAGGATTTGTTAAGACACCTGACCCATTTTTTGACCATAAATAGATGTCAGGGAGTCCAGAACAT
This sequence comes from uncultured Lachnospiraceae bacterium, assembly GCA_900316805.1. Lineage (GTDB taxonomy): Bacteria > Bacillota > Clostridia > Lachnospirales > Lachnospiraceae > Roseburia. Next base: position 3,472 of record ONEJ01000049.1, on the reverse strand, counting down.
TTCTCTTAACATCCATTCCAGGATGCACATATCGATTGAGGGTAATATTGACATTTGCGTGTCCCAGCAGCTCGCTGACACTTTTGGCATCTGCACCCTGATTGATGCAGTTGGTCGCAAACGTATGACGAAGGGTGTGAAAATGTGTGAGTTTCACACCAGCTTCACGTAGATAATGCTGAAATTTATTTTGATAAGTCCGTGGATCCATGGGAGAGGTTCCATTTAAGACATAAATTCCTTTCCCACGGAATTGCAGAAGTAATTTTACCAAATAGTCCGGAAGAGGGATTTCCCTTACGGAGCAGGCTGTCTTTGGAATGCTTTCCACAAGCTGTGTCTTTTTGCCATCATGGTCGCTTTTCAGGCGCTGCACTGTGCGATTGACATGAAGGATTTTATTACGGAAATCAATGTCTTCCCATTTCAAGGCACAGATTTCCCCCAGACGAAGGCCGAGATTCAGGCACACGACAATTCCCAGTTTACAGTTGTCCATATCTGTATACAGACATTCCAGCAGCTTCTGCTGATCTCCCTGTACCATGGTTTCTGCCGGGCGTACCTGCTTGACAACAGAATACTGTTTTAATGACACCCCCGGCAAACCATAATTACGAGCTCCAAAGCGCAAAATCTGATTCAATACACAGTAGATACTTTTGTATGTACTCTGGGAAAACTGCCGTGGGAGAGACTTAGCCACCACATCTGAGTTAATCTCACTGATCGTCAGTTCCCCCAGTTGATTTTGGATATGTTTTTCATAAATGCTCGTATATTTCTGAAATGTGGAACATTTCAGGTCAGGCTCCACTTCTGCAAACCACAGTTGACTTAATTTTTGGATGGTCATGAATGTTTCCGGTTTATCCTTAATCTGTTCCGCATCTGCTTCCTTTTTCTTCTCATCAAACAGCTTCTGTTTTACTTCGCTGTACGTGGTTCCATAGACAGAGCGGTACTTTTTGCCACCATTTACCTGCCGTAGATAACGTCCTTCCCACCTGCCATCTTTTCTCTTCCTGATATTTTCTCCTCGCTTTGGCATAACGATCTTCCTCCTACCATTTTTTGACCCTTAATAAAATAAAATGTATATGATTTTTGTCAGAAATGGTCGAATCATGGACATTTTCAACTAATTTCCCGTCATTTCTTGACACATACAACAAAAGGGATTACTATAACGATAGTGTTTTTCCGATTCATAGGGGCAATTTTCTGATATATCTCTTTCGCAGATTATGCAAATCTGCGAAAAATTATACTTCACTGTAACATTTTTGGAGGGCTGCTGTTATGAGTATTCATCTTTTCAAACATAACGAAGAAGCCTATCAGGCAGTTAAAACCATGCTGGAAGAGGAAGGGAAGGCTGCGGTCATCCATCCCACCGGTACAGGAAAATCGCTGATTGCATTCAAGTTAGTAGAAGCACACCCGTCAGAACACTTCTTATGGCTTTCGCCAAGTGAATACATTTTTGAAACGCAGCTGGAGAATCTGGGTATGGAATTTTCAAATATCCGGTATCTGTCTTACAGCCGCTTAATGAAAAGTGAGGACAGCATCGAGGAACTGCATCCGGATTATATCATACTGGATGAATTCCACCGGTGTGGAGCAGCCGAGTGGGGCAAGAGCGTCCGGAAACTGCTGGCCGCCTGTCCCGAGGCAAAAATCCTTGGACTGTCAGCCACCAACATCCGCTATCTGGACAACCAGAGAAACATGGCGGAGGAACTTTTTGACGGAAATGTAGCTTCTGAAATGACACTGGGTGAGGCAATCGTGCGGGAAATCCTGCCGGAGCCAAAGTATGTGATCGCCATGTATTCCTACAAGAAGGAATTGGAGCAGCTTCGAAAAAGGGTGCAGGCTCTTTCCAATCAGGGGCTCGTGGCAGAGAACCAGAAGCTTCTGGAGCAGCTTCGCCGTGCCCTGGAGCAGGCCGATGGGCTGGACCAGGTATTTGAAAAACACATGAAAAAAAAAGATGGAAAGTACATCGTCTTCTGTGCGGATCAAGAGCACATGGAGGAGATGAAAGCCCAAGTGGGCGTGTGGTTTAAGAAAGTGGACAGGAATCCCCATATATATACCGCGTTTTACCGGGATTCTGCAACCGGTAAAGAGTTTGCCGCCTTTAAGAAGGATGACAGTGAGCATCTGAAACTGCTATTTTGTATTGACATGCTGAATGAGGGGGTTCACGTGGATGATGTGGATGGTGTCATTCTGTTGCGCCCCACGGTGTCACCCATCATTTATCTGCAGCAGATCGGCCGGGCATTGTCCGCCGGTTCCGGCAAGGAACCTGTCATTTTCGATCTGGTCAACAACTTTGACAGTCTCTACTGTATCGACTGCCTGAAAAAGGAGATGGCAGAGGCCTATGTACTGTTCCCGAGAACCAATGAGAAGGGGGAACGCTTTAGGGATCACTTCCGGATCATTGATGAGACCAAGGATTGCAGAGAACTGTTTCAGAAGCTGCAGGATAACTTAAGCTCTGCATGGGAGACCTACTATATCGCAGCGAGACAGTGGTATCTGGAACATGGAAATCTCAAGATCCCCAAAAGCTATATCACCCCTACCGGACTCACCCTGGGGAGCTGGATTATGACCCAGCGGAGAGTGAGAGCCGGGTCTGTACCCGGTGCGCTGACAGAAGAAAAAATAAAAAAGCTGGACGACATCGGCATGATCTGGGATATGGGCAGCCAGCGGTGGAATGAGGGGTTGGAAGAACTGCGGATTTATTATAACGAACACGGAAATGTGGATGTTACCGCAAAATATGTCTCTCCCAGCGGCTTTCGTCTGGGAAGCTGGGTCAACAACCTGCGGGTCAAGGTGAGAAATAAGGGACTGGAGCAGTCCCTGACCGGTAAGCAGCAGGAGCAGCTGAAGGAATTGGGCATGATCTGGGACAAGAACACCGAAACCTGGGAGATGTATTTCCAGGCAGCGGAGAAGTACAGCAAAACCCATGGAGACCTGGAGGTACCGGCCAAATACGTGACAGAGGATGGCGTTGCCTTAGGACGCTGGCTGGGGGAAATTAAGCATCAGATCACCCATGCCAATAAATCCAAGCGTGCTGCTCTGACGGAAGACCAGTTGTCACGTCTCAAGGCCCTGGGCTTTGAGACGGAAAAAAAGTTTGTCCGGCAGTGGAATATACGCTTTGCACTGGCGAAGGAATATTACGAGGAACACGGGGATTTGAATGTACCGGTTTCCTACTGTGTCAACGGGGTGAATCTGGGCAAGTGGATTTCCCGAATCCGTACAAAGCGGAAAAAGCCGGGGACATCAGGGCTTGTGCTGGATGAGGAGCGGATCCGTCAGATGGACAGCATCGGGATGGACTGGAAATAGACAGACGATAAGAGGAGTTAGTTAGGGAATGTACAGAAAGAAAAGGAGAAGCTGGGTCAAGCACCGGGACTTTATGATCATG
>ONEJ01000048.1 GCA_900316805.1 uncultured Lachnospiraceae bacterium | reverse complement strand
GTATTTCACTCTCAGGCACATTCTTCCCATACTGCACCTGCAAACTACCCTGAATCTGCTTTATCCATTTAACCATTGCTTTCTCTACCGTAACAGATTTTCTCTCGACAGGCATACCGTTCTTCAGCAATACAACATCCGTTGTCTTACTCCCTATATCCACAACCAGATAATCAGCTTTCATATTGCAGAGTCTCGGTGCTATTGCTGAATAACACTGGGGAAATACAAAAACCCGGCTGATTGTCACATCATACCGGATTCCTTCATACTCATATTTCAATATTGGTTTTTCCTCATAATATTCCATCAGAGATTTCTTTTCTCTCCCGTAATCGGAGAACGGAAGCCCTACCGCTAAAACTACTTCCGCTTTCTGGACGCTTACTGTGCGAAGTTCTTTTGCTATAGCTACCATCGTCAGAAGCCTTGCGTTTTCATCTGATACTTTGTCCTCTGTGATTGCAGCCCTGCCCTCGCCGACCTTATAGTATTTCCGGTTGTATTTTAGGGAATGTTCTTTAATCGTCGGCTCTATTACCCCCATTGGGTAAACACCATTGTCGAATAAGAACTGTGCCGTTTTTCCAAACTGGTAGCCATTATCAAAGCCAATCACATACATACCGTTACTCAGTTTCACCATTTTTGTCCACTCCTTCCATCTGTTCAACCTCTGAAAATGAATAGGAACCGTCTGTAAATGCCCATTCACCTTCATTGTTAATAAATCCTTCCTGTTGCTCCACATCATCAATCGGCAGTTCTCCTGTTGTAAGAAAAGTACCATAAAAATTCACAAGAATACCCGGCTTATAGCGGCATGGTGTTCCGTCACTGTCACCGTCAGCCAGTTCCCAAAAATGAAAACTCTTTGATACTGTTGCCCGGTCTATCCTTAAATCACAGAAATATCCCCGTACTCCTTTAATCTCCATAGATATCCATCGTTCTTCTCTTGCATTGAATCTAGTCATTTATATACATCTCTCCTCCTAACTTAGCCATCCAATGTTTTTAGATGCCCAATCAACGGCTATACAATTTTTTCACTCTGCACTCATTCTGAAATCAAAGTAAAATTGGTGCAAATTTGTAGCAGTTTTTCAATATCTGAGATGCTCTGCTACAAATTTGCACCAACCAATTACTATCTGCTACATTTTTGTAGCAGATACAATTCGAGGGCATACCTTTTATTGATATGCCCCTATACTGACCTTAGAAATATCTCAAAATTCTATGCTGGAATCCTGTCCAGAAATTCCTGCTCCGTAAGGATTGGTATTCCAAGCTCCTTTGCTTTTGTCAACTTACTGCCCGGCTTTTCCCCGCAGATAAGGTAATTCGTCTTTTTAGTGACAGAACTCCCGGCAGTGGCGCCGATGCTGCTAATCTTGTCATTGATAGTGTTACGAGTAAAATTCTCTAATTTCCCTGTTACCACGATAGTACACCCTGCAAACGGGTTGCCCTTTGTGCTGTTGTTTTTCTTTGCCATGCTAATATCCTCCATTTTCTTAAATTTAAACTCTTTCTGTAGTGATTTCCAAAGTTTCAAGTTCTCATAATCATGGAACCATTCCCATATGTTCCGGCACATTATCTCTCCAAAATCCGGAAGAGATGTAAAATCGAAGCAGTCCACCGCTGCTTTTGCAAACTCCTGTAAATCACCATGAAAATATTGCTCCAATACCCTGCTTGCTGTTCTCCCAATCATCGGTATATCCATTGCTACCAGATACCTCGCAAATGTAGTATTGCGGCTTTTCTCAACGGAATCCATGATTTTCTTATAGGACTTCTCGCCAAAACCGTCCATCTGCACAATCTCATTCCTATAACAATCCAAATGGTAAAAGTCATGGTATGTTTTCAAAAATCCTTTTTCAATAAACCGCTCAATGGTAGCTTCTGAAATGCCTGATATGTCCATAGCCTTCTTCCCTGCGAAATGGATGAATCTATGCAGAATCTGGCTGCTACACTCCGGATTATCACAATGCAGAGTTTCAATCACACGCCCCATTCCATTCTTTCTGGAATAAATCCTGCTTGGTTTCCCACAACATGGGCATTTCTTAGGAATCAAATTCTTTCTAAAATGTCCCCGGTCAAGGTTTTCTTCAACATGGGGAATAATCATGTTCCTCTTGGAAACGAGAATCCGGCAAGCAGAATAAAGCTCCAAATCCCTAATGAATGAAAGGTTATGCAGGCTCGCTCTTGATACGGAACACCCGTCAATCTCCACCTTATCAAATACTGCTACAGGTGCAATTTCCCCAGACCGTCCCGGCTCCCACTCAATAGAACGGAATACCGTTTCATAAGTATCATCCTCAAACTTATATGCAATACCATCCTTGTAATGGTGTCCGGTTCTTCCGCATCTCTTTGAATAGGAAAGACTGTCATACCGTAGCACCATACCGTCAATCGGAATATGTCTGTCCTCTGCAAGCGTCTTTAACTGGCTAATCCGGTTCTCTAGCTCCAGAAGTGTTACATTTTCCGGCAGGAATGTAAAGGGACAGGTATCGAATCCAAACTCTCCAATAGTCTCCAGCAATCTTCCTCGACTATCAGCGATTATTCCGAATTCCTCCATTCCCTCTAAAATATTAAAGGCATAGAAATACACATTGCGTTCTCTGCAAACTGCCGGGTTTAATAAGCGGATTGAACCGGAAGCAAGATTTCTTGCATTACAAGCTGCTTTATCCTCCTTCCCTAGGACTTCAACCTTCATTTTCTCAAAATCATCCTTATGGATGAAGCCTTCACCCGTAATGACAAGCCGCCCCTTATGTGGTATGCTTGTCGGCACATTATGAAAAGCGGGGATGTTGTGGGTAATCACTTCCCCAACATCCCCGTCTCCTCTTGTAGATGCCTCTACAAGCTGACCGTTTTCATAACAGAGCTTGATTGTAAGCCCATCCAGTTTCAGCATCAATAAAGCCGGTGCTGTCCTCGCCATTTGTAATAGTTCCTCCGTCTGTTTGGTCTTATCCAAACTTAACAGCGGAATTGGATGTCTCACTTTCTCCAGTGCACTG
>ONEJ01000018.1 GCA_900316805.1 uncultured Lachnospiraceae bacterium | reverse complement strand
GAGGGATTTGAACCCTCGCGCCGCTATTAACGACCTGCACCCTTTCCAGGGGTGTCCCTTCGGCCAGCTTGGGTACTTCTCCACAAAGCTGCTCTACACACGATAAAGCATATATCGGCAATCGTTTTTCAGAAGAAAAAGAATTCTTACGAATTCTTTTCTGCCGGCACCTTTGCCAAACGGAGAGGATGGGATTCGAACCCATGTGCCCTTGCAGGCAAACGGTTTTCAAGACCGCCTCGTTATGACCACTTCGATACCTCTCCATATCAGTTGTCCGCGCCTGAATCAGCGCAAGTCATATATTACCATCATTATCTATGAGTGTCAAGCCGTAATTTCACTTTTTTCTAAATTTTTTCGTGATTCTAAAAAAGCCTGGGCAATCAACAGATCTTCCGGTGTTGTTATCTTGAGATTTGTATAGTTGCCTTCTACCAGTCTCACCCTGCAGCTGGTCATCTGCTCCACAAGCATCGCGTCATCTGTGATAGCCGGAAGCACTTTTCCATCTGCCTTTGCAGCAAACATTTTTTGATATGCTTCCTTTAGAAGCGCTGCAGAAAAACTCTGTGGTGTCTGAACTGCCCAGAGCCTGCTCCTGTCGGGAGTCGTATCTGCAAATCCGTTCCCGTCCGCAATCTTGATGGTGTCCTTTACCGGCACTGCAAGAACACAGGCCATATCCTTTTCCACGGTATCCATGGATCTTTGGATAGCGTCTGCATCGATGAGCGGTCTCGCCCCATCGTGAATCAGTACATAGTCTGTCTCCGGAGCCGCCTTAAGGCCTTCATAGACCGAGAGATAGCGCTCGCTTCCTCCTGCAACTACAGCCTTTACCTTCGAAAATCCGTATTTCTCGACAATATCCCGGCGGCAGAATTCCAGATCCTGCGCCCCTGTCACAAGAATGATATCATCCACAGGACTTTCCCCAAAGACTTTCAGGCTGTAATAAATTACCGGATATCCGCATAAATCCATATACTGTTTGGGAATTTCACTGTGCATACGGCTTCCTGAACCGGCCGAAAGCACAATTGCTGTATATTTTGCGTTTTTCATTCTTTACCCCAGTTTCAAATTCGGAACCGCATTCAAATCCAGTCCCGCTCTTTTTCCGGCAATAAAATCGTAGTATGCCGCTGCGCCGATCATAGCTGCATTGTCCGTACACAATATCGGAGACGGACGATAAAACCGGACTCCCTCCTCGGCACACATTTGTTCCATGGCAGCCCGTATTGTTCCGTTGGAAGCCACGCCGCCTGCAATCGCAAACTTTTTCAATCCATACTGGCGGATGGCATGTCTCGCATGGCCTACCAGCACATCCGTCACCGACTGTTGGAAGGAAGCTGCAACATCCGCCTGATTAATCGGAATGCCCTTCATGCGGCAGCCGTTCAGATAATTTAACACTGCCGACTTTAATCCACTAAAACTGAAATCGTATTCTCCATCCGCAATTTTGGCTCGTGGAAATGCAATCGCCTGCGGATCTCCCTCGTGGGAAACCTTCTCAATCTTCGGGCCACCCGGATAACCAAGTCCAATTGCCCGGGCAACCTTGTCAAAAGCCTCTCCCGCCGCATCATCTCTGGTGCGCCCAAGGACCTCATAACATCCATAATCCTTTACCTTCACAAGATGCGTGTGACCACCGGACACCACGAGACAGAGAAAGGGCGGTTCCAGATCAGGATTTTCGATATAATTGGCGCTGATATGCCCCTCAATATGATGGACGCCCACCAGTGGAATGTTTTTTGCATAGCTGATGGCCTTAGCCTCTGCAACGCCTACAAGAAGCGCCCCTACAAGGCCGGGTCCATAGGTTACGCCGATGGCATCGATATCATCCAGTGTCACCCCGGCATCCGAAAGTGCCTGTTCAATGACCTGATTAATTTTCTCGATATGCTTTCGGGAAGCAATTTCCGGAACGACACCGCCATACAGCGTGTGAAGGTCAATCTGGGATGAGATTACATTGGACCGCATGTCGCGGCCATTAACCACAACTGCAGCTGCAGTCTCATCACAGGAGCTCTCAATTGCAAGTATTTTGATTTCCTTATTTACGTCTATATTATTCATCATCCTGTTCTGACAATTCTCCTTTGATCTGATAATAGCTAAGGATTTTCCACCTTCCCTCACTGTCCTGTCTAAGGACGTACTTCTGGTAGGTCTTGTCAAATTCCTCTTTCTCCTGCACAAAATAAGAAGCCGTCACATAGGCCAGCCGGTCTCCGTTGCTCTTATCCGTCAGGTACTGCACCTCGTTCGTGTCGCAGACATCCGTCTGGCGAATGGTTCGGGATCTGTTTTTGTAATAAAACACATCATTTTTTACCGCTTTCCGATAGTCATCCAGCGGGTTGTTTTCCAAAAGGGCATCATCCATCAGCAGTCTGGCCTGGGTGGTCAGCTGCTCAAATTCCTCATCCGTATACTCCTGTCCATAGTAAACGGAAATGATCTGGTTATACAGCTTTACCACTGCCCGGGGAGTTTTGGGATAGTTGTTCTCCAGATCCTTCATGATAATCTTCTCCACAGCGGTCAGCTGCTTATCTTCGCCGGAATGGGTGTCCGCGCGATGTTTTACCAGATAAAAGCCTCCCCAGACCAGACTGGCACAGAGAAGTGCCGCGATGATGATTCCAGCTTTTTTCATAGACTAATCCTCCTGAAACATAAGCTCCACGGTTTTGCCATCCTTGCCCAGATGTGCGTTAGGAAAAATCTCCCGCACCTTTGGCATATAAGATTTCGCATTTATCAGGGACGGGGAAAAATGGGTCAGCCACAGCTCCGACACCTCTGCGCGCTTTGCCATATCAGCCGCCTCATAAAAGGTCATATGCTTATACTGCTTCGCCTTTGCCAGCTTTTCCTTCTCCGCATACATTCCCTCGCAGATAAAAAGATCTGACTTTGCCGCCGCATGCACGATGGCATCCACCGGGCGGCTGTCCGTACAGTAGGTGACCTTAAGTCCCTTTCGGGCAGGTCCTAAAACCATGTCCGGCGTATAGACGACTCCATCCATTTCCATGGTCTGCCCCTTCTGCAGAGGGTTCCACAGCTTCAGCGGAATGTTCTGTTCCTTCGCCCGCTCCGCTGAGAATTTTCCGGCTCTTGCAATTTCAACGGAGTAACCATAGCAGACCACGTTGTGTTTCACCCTGAACGCATGGATCCGGTAACCATTCCGTTCCACCCACTCCTCTGCATCTTCCAGCTCCACGCACTTAACTTCAAAGGGCAGCTCCGGCGCAATGGTACGAAGCGCCCCCACAACACGGCTAAGTCCTTTGGGACCAATGATGGTCAAAGGCTCTGTCCGCTCGGCATTGCCCATGGTAAGCAAAAGCCCCGGAAGACCGCTGATGTGATCTGCATGAAAATGGGTCACACACAGGGTATCAATGGGTTTAAAACTAAGTCCCGCCTCTTTGATTGCAATCTGGGTGCCTTCCCCGCAGTCAATCAGAAGACTGCTGCCATTGTATCGTAACATCAGGGAAGTCAGCCACCGGTTCGGCAGCGGCATCATTCCCGCGGTTCCCAACAAACATACATCTAACATAATTTTTCCTATCTATATACAAAGATTATTGATTCACTTCCATGACGAAGGCATCCTCAGTAGGAAACTGGTAAAAATTCTTCCTGATTCCCAGCTTCACAAAGCCTGTCAGCTCATAAACATGAATGGCCACTTCATTGCCGGCACGGACTTCAAGGACGATCCTTGTTACTCTGTGGTCAACGGCCCACTTCTTCATAGCCTCCACAAGAGTCTTTCCAATGCCTCGGCCCCGAAGGGATGGCGCTACTGCCACATTCGTGATCTCCCCCTCCGGGACGGATATATACATCCCGATATAACCGGCGATGCGGCCCTCTTCTTCTGCCACAAGAAAAACTGCCGAAGACTCCAAGCCTTCCGCAAAGCCCTTCTCGCTCCAGGGCTGGGAAAAGCACTGCCTCTCGATTTCAGCAACCTCCGGGATATCCTCCCCTGTCATTTCACGCAGCATCATATGCGAAAATCCCGTTCCTTCTCTTTTCTCTCCCGCTCTGCCTGGGATAACCGCAGGTATTCCGGCTTGTGATCCGCTGCCGTTTCTGCTTCTCCCCGGGCAAAAAGTATCTCTCCCAGAGCTGCCACACCGGAAGCCCGCTGCCTGTTGCAGTGAGCCGGTGCAAAAGTAAAGGGCACCGACAAATGCTCCTTTAAGTATTCTGCAAAAATGGGAACTCCGTCTCCCAGAAAAACACATTTTCTCCCAAGGGCATTTACTTTATCCGTAATCTCATCAATTCCAACGGCACATTCCGGCAGAACCGTATTCATCTGGCCATCTGCAAATTCATACAATCCCGTATACGCCTGCTGTCTCCTGGCGTCCATCAGCGGGCACACCAGATCCGGACTCCCCCAAAGGTTATATGCCAGCGCGTCCACCGTTGGCACAGAAACGATAGGCTTATTCAGCGCAAGCCCCAGGCCCTTGGCTGTAGCAGAGCCGATGCGAAGACCTGTAAAGGATCCCGGCCCCGCCGACACGGCAATGGCATCGATGGTATTCAGATCCAGTTCGATCATCTGAACCACCTCATCCAGCATCGGAAGCAGGGTCTGGGAATGGGTCTTCTTATGATTAATGGTATACTCTCCCAGCAAATTATCATCTTCTACGACAGCCACGCTGGCCACAAGGCCGGAACTGTCCAGTGCAAGTATCTTCATCTTGTAACCTCTTATTCTTATATAGAACGGATTGTTATTCTCCGGTAATCAAAGCCTTTTTCCGGCTCCTTCTCAATGGTGATCTGCCTGTAATGCTCCGGCAGGATCTCCTGAATCAGGTTTGCCCACTCGATCATACAGAGGCCATCCCCGTAAAAATAGTCCTCGTACCCGATTTCATCCATCTCCTCAATATCCCCGATCCGGTACACATCAAAATGGTAAAAGGGCATCCTCCCCTCCTCGTAAACCTGCACGATGGTGAAGGTGGGACTGCAGATGGGCTCCGTGATATCCAGTCCCTTTGCAATTCCCTGGGTCAGCACGGTCTTCCCAACTCCCAGGTCACCGATCAATGTATAAACCTCTCCCGGCTTTGCCTCACGGCCCATTTTCTCTCCCAGGGCAAAGGTTTCCTCCGGGGAAAAGGTTTCCAATATTATTTCCTTCTGATTATTCATTTCCTGCTCCTATTTCTTTTTCAGCTTCAGCCGGAAGGGCTTTAACACATTCCGGGCCACCTGACAGAATCCCTCATACTGATTCCCGATCTGCTCTCTGGGAATCACGTAGGCATTGACTCTGGTGGTGTAGATCAAAACCTGATGCTTATTGGAAACCAACTTGTATACCGCATCCCAGGGAAGATCTCCGGTTTCCCTTCCCTGAACCACGTGGATTCCTTTCTCGGATACCTCATAATGAAGCTTTCCTGCCAGAACCGCGTTGGTCTTTAAGGACTGCTTCGCCCGAAACCACAGGGACACAGGAATATAAAACAGGAAAATCAATCCCACAACAATATACATAATTGTATAAGGGATTTCCTCTTTGCCCACAGAAAGCCCAGCCATCACAAAACCAAGAATTCCAAGGACAATGGACAATATGCCCTGCATGCCCGTGTAGGTCTGATAGATATTAAACCGAAACAGATCCTTCGGCTGTAACTGCACATCAAATGAAACTTCCATTTCTTTCTTGTCTCCTGTCTTTACGTATCAGTCCTGTATAATTTGCCCCAGGCAACCGGACTGATGTTTGCAGCTAATATTATAGCAGTTTCTTAGCAAAAAGGAAAGAAAAAAGCGCACCACGTCTGCGGTGCGCAAAAAATATTTTTCAGTTCCCTGATATTAGTCCTGCTTTCCCTTTAAAATCGGGGACAGCGGCTTGTAAATCAGCATGCAGATGGCTACTGCGATAAACCCCTTCACGATGGTAAATGGGAGATTGAAGCATACCAGACTCTGGAAAATTGACTTCACAGACGGAAGAATTGCCTGATACATATTCAAAATCACCTCCTGAGGCATTACCTTATAGTATACCGGATAAACCAGAAAATAGTTAGAGATCAAGCTGAAGCCTCCCATCACAAGAGCTCCGGTCATACCGCCCACAAAAGCGCCCATCTTTGTTTTCTTCTTCTTGTAAATTACCCCTGCAACTGCCACAAACACAGCTCCAAGTATAAAATTGGACAGTTCTCCTACAAACATACTGTTGGAAAAAGCAAGGTGCAGCACATTCTTCACAAGGCAGATCAGTACGCCGCATACCGGTCCCATGGCAAAACTTCCCAGAAGTGCCGGAAGATCTGAAAAGTCAAATTTGATAAAGGCCGGCATAATCGGAATAGAAATCTCAATATACTGCAGGATAAATGAGATTGCAGCCAGCATTGCTGTCACAGTCACATATCGCACGCTCCGGCTCATCCCTCTGGTGGTTGTGTTTGCTGCTTTGGTTTCGTTGTTCATTGTTTTCTCTCCTTTTCTACTTGTTGATGAACATCTGTCAGGAATTCCAAGTTCGTAAAGGAAAAAATCCCCGATCGTATCTCTACAATCGGGGTTCTCATCATGCTTATAACAGACCTGCAGCCAGCAGATCCAACTGATGTTTTCTTCTCTCATCCAGACTATACTGTCGGTACCGGAATCTCACCGGTTCGGCTGCCAAGGCAGTTCACGGACTATACCGTCGGTCGGGAATCTACAGTATGTATTGCTGCTGTATCACCCTGCCCCGAAGAATTCCTGTTCATTTATACGTTACTATTGTATTCACTTTAGGTGCGAATGTCAACTGTTTTTGGTTATTTCACCGCAAAACTATTGATGTAAATATACTGATCCTTCCTGCTGTTTCCAGCCCAGTATACCTTACCTTTTGTGTAAACGGGCATTTCGCTTGGATTCAAATATCCGTTAGCAGACAGCCTTGTGGCTTTGACCACCATTTTCCCAGTGGAATTAATTACCATATAATAAACACCCTGATAAGTTAAACCTTTATAGTGCTCGAATAAAACCACATAGTTCCCCTTCGTGGTGGAAACCACCTGGGGATTGCTGATGGTGTAGCTGCTGCTGTAATTTGTCAGCCATTTCACACCATAATTTGTGACCTGCTCATCTCCGTTTGGTCCCGCCAGGCCGCTTCGCGTCCCCTTGGTAATATATCCGTTTTCCTTGCTGAGATCTTTTTGAGGGTCAAAGATCTGGATGAATAACTGCTCATTTTCCTTCAGGGCTTTGCTGCTTAATGACTTGGCTGATGTGGCAACCAATGCAGCCTGATTACCCTTTCCTGCCGCAATGCCTCCCAAATGTGCAAAATTATTGTTGAGTGCAAACATATTCCAGTCATTCAAGGTGCCCTTTTTCACCCAGAAATCAAAGGTATTCTGTGAGCTGCACATGCCCGCCTGTATCTTAGTGGTGGACAAGGTAAATGCCCGGTCATAACAATCTCCTTCACTGGCAAGAAGAAACTCGTTTTGATAAGGGACTACCCGCTGGGCAAAGGAATGGGAATTATAGTAGGCATCCACATGTACTTTTTTCATGGTTTCGGTGTCGACCAAAAGCAGCGAATTACTTTGATGTCCGCTGTACATTTCTCTTGCATAATTGACAGCAAGATAATCGCCGTTTACGGCCACATCGCAATTCCCGCCATCGAAAGGAATCTGGGTACGAAAAGAATCATTGTAATAATAAGCGAGGCTGGAACTTCCATCATCCCCCACGGATCCAAGCAGTTTGCCCTTCGTATCATATTTGGAAACATATACCGTATTCTTATTCCTGTCTGTCGAACTGTTGGCAGCACCGGTTACCACGTAAAAATATCCCTCTGCATCGCAGGTAACTGCACCAAAGGTCGAGGTTTTCTTTTTGAGATTGATCTTGTTCTTTCCCTTTACAACCGTCACATATTTTCCGTTGTCATAGGCAAAACAAAAATTCCCTTTTTCATCGGCAAACTGCGATACGTTTGTCACACCATCCCAGTTGGCATAGGATCCTTCTGCGGTAATGGACTTTTTCACGGACGTTTTCTTTTCCGTACACACACCGGCGTATACATTTCCCACAGATGATATTGTCAGTAATGCCGCAGACAGTACAACTGCTGCTGCCCGAATCATTTTACTATTTTTCATAACGCTCCCCCCGAAATTAACGATTGTGCATAAAGTTCTTAAGTCCTGACAGGTTTAGTCCCTGATCCTTCTTATTCTTTCCGCCAGAGTTCCGGTTTCCGGAATCCGCTCCGCGCCCACCGGATCTGCGGTTTCCTCCGGCCTTGTTTCCTCCGGATTTGCGCTCCCCGGAGCCACTACCGCCAAAGGCGCCGGCCGGAGCCTTTACCTGATTGGTTCCGGTCTTCATGGAAAGCTGGATCCGTTCCTTCTTCACGTCCACGGACAACACCTTGACCTCCACGACATCTCCGACACTGACGGCCTCCAGGGGATGTTTGATAAAGTGGTCACAGATTTCTGAAATATGTACTAGTCCGTCCTGATGTACGCCGATATCCACAAACACACCGAAATCAATGACGTTGCGCACCGTGCCTTTGAGTACCATACCCGGCTGCAGATCCTTGATCTCCAGCACATCGCTTCGAAGAATAGGCTTTGGCATATCCTCTCTGGGATCTCGGGCAGGCTTTTCCAGTTCCTTCACGATATCCCGAAGGGTCAGTTCTCCGATGCCTAGTTCTTCTGCCAGGGTCTTGTAATCACTGATTTTTTTGGAGATACCGGCCACCGCACGGCTCTCCACATCCTTTAAGGTATAGCCTGATTTTTCCAACAATTCCTTGGTTGCCCCATAGGATTCCGGGTGAACGCCGGTGGCATCTAACGGATTCTTTCCACCGGTGATCCGCATAAAGCCGGCACACTGCTCGTAAGCCTTGGGGCCCAGCTTTGCCACCTTAAGCAACTGGGAGCGGGCGGTAAATTCTCCGTTTTCTTCCCGGAAAGCCACAATATTCTTCGCGATAGTCTTGCTGATGCCGGAAATGTATTCTAACAGGGACGCGGAAGCAGTATTCAAATCCACACCCACGCGGTTCACGCAGTCCTCCACCACACCGGACAGGGCTTCGCTTAACTTCTTCTGATTCATGTCATGCTGGTACTGGCCCACACCGATGGATTTCGGATCGATCTTCACAAGCTCTGCCAGTGGATCCTGCAGACGGCGGGCCATGGAAGCCGCACTTCTCTGCCCTACATCGAAATTCGGGAATTCCTCTGTGGCCAGCTTGCTGGCTGAATAGACGGAAGCTCCCGCCTCGTTGACAATCACGTACTGCACCGGTACGGGAATCTCTTTTAACAGCTCCACAATAATCTGCTCGGATTCCCGGGATGCCGTTCCGTTTCCAAGGGAAATCAGAGTAATGTGATACTTGGAAATCAGCTTCTTTAATACGGCCTTAGCCTCTTCCACCTTGTTCTGGGGAGCCGTCGGATAAATGACGGTGGTATCCAATACCTTTCCGGTCGGATCCACAACCGCCAGCTTACAGCCGGTACGAAAGGCCGGATCCCAGCCCAGAACCACCTGTCCTGCAATTGGAGGCTGCATGAGAAGCTGCTCTAAGTTCTTTCCGAAAACCTTGATGGCACCGTCTTCGGCTTTTTCCGTCAGATCGTTTCGAATCTCCCGCTCGATGGCCGGTGCGATCAGGCGGTCATAAGCATCCTCTGCTACATCCCGGAGCACCTGGGCCGTTTCTGCCTGCCCATTGGTAATCAGCTGACGCTCCAGATAATCTACGATTTTTTCCACCGGAGCTTCCAGTTTTACCACAAGGAATTTCTCCTTCTCCCCGCGGTTAATGGCGAGGGTACGGTGTCCTGCCACCTTGGAAAGTGCCTCGTCAAACTCGTAATACATTTCGTATACGGATTCCGCCTCCGGATCCTTGGCATTGGAGAGAAGCCGTCCCTCCTTCATGGTAAGCTCACGGATTCTGGTACGGTAATCTGCATTGTCGGAAACTGCTTCCGCAAGGATATCCTTTGCTCCCGCCAGAGCCTCCTCGGCCGTCTGCACCTCTTTCTCCGGGTTAATATACTTTGCCGCCTCCTCCATAAGGGGTGTGGAAAGTTCCTGCTTCATAATAAGCTCTGCCAGTGACTCTAACCCCTTTTCTTTCGCGATGGTGGCTCTTGTCCGGCGTTTCGGACGGTACGGGCGGTACAGATCATCCACCGCCACCTGAGTCTCGGCTGCCAGAATCTGGGCGCGGAGCTCCTCTGTCAGCTTGCCCTGCTCCTCAATGGAAGCAATGACGGTCTGCTTTTTATCCTCCAGGTTTCTAAGATAGACCAGACGGTCATATAAATCACGAAGAACCTCATCGTTCAGCGCGCCGGTGGCTTCCTTGCGGTATCTGGCAATAAAAGGGATCGTGCATCCCTCATCGATCAGCTGAATGGCTGCCTGTGCCTGACCGGGCCGAATTCCAAGTTCCTGTGCTATTTTCTCTGAGATTTCCATATAAAAATTTCCTTTCAATGCATTTTTTGCTTTTCCTATTATATATGAAGTGATAGAATAAAATCAAGAGTACCAATTACGGAGGCCTCAAATGGATATGCAAAACCAGCCATACAACAATACTTTTTACCAGCCGGGCCCATACCGCCGGTCGGAACGCATGGAGATTACAGCCATGACCCTTGGGATCATCTCCCTCATAAGCTGTACCTGCCTGTATATTTCGATTCCCTGCGGTGCCCTTGCCATCATCTTCGCATCCCTTTCCCGGGGCGGCGGTATGACTTATGGGGCCAGAGCACAGCTTGGGCTGATTCTTGGAATTATTGGTCTTTCAGCTACAATTATCTTATACGGACTTTCCTTCGCGGTGGCTCTGCTGCAATATGGCAGTATCGAGGGAATTCTGAAGGCTTCTGCCGATATGGCCGACATGGATTACAACGAGATGATGCAGCAGCTTATGCCATAGGTGGGACTCCGGTAATTGCCAGAACCAGATTTTTGACCAGACAGTTCAGCACTACGATTGCCAGTGCGATCCAAAGATAGATATCCCGGTAACGAAGTCCCACTTTCCATTTTCCCTTGGACAGGCGTTCCATCGTCTGGGAGACCATGAACCAGCTCCCCATCACTGCCGTATAGACAACGATGGGATGGTAATAGAGGGAAGTCAGGATTTTTCCATGGAAAAGTGCCACAACGGCGCGGGTTCCGCCACAGCCAGGGCAGTAATATCCTGTCAGCCGGTGCAGGGCGCAGGGAGGAAGCCCACCCAGCATCTGAAGGACGCCAAGCTTTACTGCGATACAGCCAAGGACTACAAGTCCAAGGCACACCCAGCCAATGATATAGAAGCATAGATCCAGCAGCGGATCCGTTTTTAACAGTTGTTTACGCATACTTTTTATCCTCTGATAGATAATATTTCATCTTATGACAACAACATCATAATATAGATGAAAGTGAAAGTCAAAGTCAAACGAAAGGAGGGGTTTTATGACAATTGGAACCGGTTACGGCAACTACAGGCCATATAATTTCACGACCCAGAATTATCATGCAGACGAGATGCCACAGGATTCCTCCGCGTTTTCTGAAGCGCAGAAAAACAAACCTGCTTCAACAGACTCCACGGAAAATACGAAACGACCTGACTCCCAGTCACCTGTCAAGAATGCAGATCCGGATAAGAATAAGAAACCGGGTCGCCGCTCCTCCCCGGAGGACTGCGAAACCTGTAAAACCCGCAAATATCAGGACGGCTCCGATGAAAGTAATGTCTCTTTCAAATCCGCCGCCCATATTTCTCCCCAGTCTGCCGGCGCCGCTGTGCGGGCACATGAGAATGAGCACGTAACCAATGCCTACAACAAAGCTGCCAAAAATAACGGCAAAGTTTTATCGGCAACAGTCAATATCCACACAGCCATTTGTCCGGAGTGCGGACGAAGCTACGTGTCGGGAGGCACCACGAACACGATGATCAAATACACAAACGAGGACAACCCTTATCAGAAGGAACTGAAAGCCTATGATACTCCGCGCTTTCTCGGAGCCAACATTGACCTCGCTGTTTAAAGGAGTTTTACTTAATTATGAACAGACCCTGTAAAGAACTCAAACGTATGGCAAGACAGAATTTAAGCGGGCGGTATGGAATCCCTATGGCAGCTTTGCTCATCACCGGAAGCATTCCCATGGTAGCGGAACTGCCATTTTCCATGCTTCAGAAAAATTCCCAGCCGGTTTCCCAGACCATCATTTTTTATCTGGCAGAATTTCTGATTTCCCTGCTTTCTGTCGTATTATCTGCCGGCATGACACAGATCCACCTGTCTTTAGCTAGGGGAAAAGAGTACGAACTAAACTCTGTATTCTTTGGTTTTAAAAATCATCCGGATCGTTTCATCCTCACGGGATTTCTTCTGACCCTAATGCAGATAGCTGCCCTTGCGCCGATGCTGGCAGCTTACTTTCTTTTCATAAAACCTAACAAATCCCTGGATCTCACACAGGTCTTGATTTCCACCCTGCTGACAGTGATCAGTCTGATCCTGACGGTATTTCTGCAGTTACTGTATACGTTTCCACTGTATCTGCTTCTGGATGACCCGAACCTCACACCGACCCAGGCAATCCATGACAGCCGAATTCTCATGAAAAAGCATAAGGGAAGACTTTTTTATATCTATCTGAGCTTTATCGGCATGCAGCTTTTGAATCTGCTGACCCTGGGCATCGGAAGCCTCTGGATCATGCCCTACCAGAAGCAGACTCTTACCAACCTGTATCTGGAGCTCCGAGGTGAACTCCCCTCGTATGATCCGGTGAACCCCTAAACGCTTTTGTATCGGTATCGAACTGCTTTTGTTGAATTTCCCGGTTCCCCCGGGCGAATCATACATAAAAGAATAAGGAGGATTCTACCAATGAATCAACACAAAGACATTATTAAAGACGCCAGCGTCTTAGGCATCCCGAAAATGCTGCTCTTAGGTCTGCAGCACATGTTTGCCATGTTTGGTGCAACCATTCTGGTTCCCATTCTGGTAAACAGCTACTTCGGAAGCGAGGGACAGATTCTCTCGGTACAGGTTACCTTGTTCTGTGCCGGTCTTGGAACTTTGTTTTTCCATCTTTGTGCCAAGCTGAAGGTACCTGCATTTCTGGGTTCCTCATTTGCCTTTCTGGGGGGCTTTGCCAGCATCGCCAGCTTCGACAGCGGTATCTTCCAGAATATGCCGGACTCTGAAAAACTGCAGTACGCCTGTGGCGGTATCCTGGTTGCCGGCCTGTTATATCTGGTTCTGGCTCTGGTTATCAAGCTGGTTGGTGTCAAGCGCGTTATGCGTTTCCTGCCGCCGGTTGTTACCGGTCCTATCATCATCTGTATCGGACTGAGCCTTGCACCATCCGCTGTCAGCAATGCTTCCACCAACTGGCTGATTGCTCTGGTGGCTCTGGCTGTCATCATTATTTTTAACATCTGGGGCAAGGGAATGTTTAAGATTATCCCGATTCTGTTAGGTGTTGTGATTTCCTATTTGTTTGCCCTGTGTCTCCATCTGATTGGCATTACCAATGCGGACGGCTCTGCCATCTTAAATTTTGCAGGGATTGCCGCAGCGGCACCGGTGGGACTCCCACCCTTCCAGCTGCCCAAATTCAACATTACGGCAATCCTGATCATGGCACCGATTGCCATTGCCACCATGATGGAGCACATTGGTGATATGTCTGCCATTTCTGCAACTGTAGGCGAGAATTTCTTAGAGGATCCGGGGCTTCACCGCACACTGATCGGAGATGGTATCGCAACTTCCCTCTCTGCTCTCATTGGTGGACCGGCCAACACCACTTACGGTGAGAACACCGGTGTTCTGGAATTATCCCGCGTCCACGATCCGAAAGTAGTTAGACTTGCCGCAGTATATGCAGTGATCTTAAGCTTTTTCCCGAAGGTGTCTGAGCTGATCGGCTCCATGCCGGCATCCATCATCGGCGGTGTCAGCTTCATCCTCTATGGTATGATCTCTGCCATCGGTGTCCGCAACGTTGTGGAAAATCACGTAGACTTCACCAAGTCCCGTAACCTGATCATTGCAGGTGTGATCCTTGTGTGCGGCCTTGGTTTCACCAATGGTCTGACCTTTACCATTGCAGGAACCACTATCACCCTGACTTCCCTTGCTATCGCAGCAATCGCAGGTATTCTGTTGAACCTGATTTTGCCTGGAAATGATTATCATTTCGGTGATGATCCGGATGCGGATTCCTCCAGAGGTGTGGATCTTCGTCCGAGAGAGCTGGAGAAAGAGCTGAAGAAAAAAGAGAATAACTAACTCTTACCTGAGAGATCAGAAAAGCGCAGTCCTATAGATTACGGGACTGCGTTTTTTCATTGACATCTCTACTTTATGATCGCCTTTTGGTCATACTTCTGACCGAATTACTCATTTTGTTTTATGTATCCACATATGCTGCAATAGGCGGTATCATAATCCCACAGCCTGCAATGCCTGATCCAGATCCCCGATAATGTCATCCGCATCCTCAAGCCCTACGCTGAAACGGATAAAGCCCTTCCGGAATTTCTCCGGATACAGGTTAATCCGCTCATCATAACTGGGCTGCGGGAAAATCAAGCTCTCATCATGGCCGAGGGAAACCGCAAAGGTCACAACCTTCAGGGCGGCGCAGAAATGCTCCACCGTTTTGTCATCGGTATTCAAGCCAAAGGAGATCACGCCGCCAAATCCATGATGCATCTGCTTCTTAGCCGTCTCATAGCTGTCATTACTTTTCAGTCCCGGATAGGAAACGAAGGTCACATTTTCTCTCTGTTCCAGCCACTGGGCAATTTTTAGTGCCGACTGGTTGATTCTGTCCATACGAATCGGAAAAGTGACGGAGCCGCGAATAATCTGCCATGCATTAAAGGGGCTGATGACGGAGTCCACATTGACCTGCGCCTCATAACGGATGCGGTCCATCATCTCAAGATCATTAGAAATGATGGCATCTCCCTGGGCATCTCCGTGTCCATTGATATATTTTGTCACAGACTCTACCACAAAATCCGCCCCAAAATCCAGCGGTCTCTGATTATAAGGAGAGGCAAAGGTGTTGTCTACGGACAGGATCGCACCATTTTCGTGGGCAATCTTCGCACAGCTCCGGTCTCCTTATCATAATCTGTGCCTGTGTGGATTGCCTGGGTTGTGATATCGTAATCTTTAAATCTGTTCTCTTTCTTTGCCATTTTCTTCCGCCTCTCATACCCTACTATTCTTGTATGTTTAGTATGATACTATGAAAACCACCTTGTGTCAACCTTATTTTCCTGCTATTCCAAGCCGCTTCTTCTCCTGCTCCATAATATTGGTCATCATCTTTTTCTCACTGACAGCCTCTGTGGCACTCTCATTTACTTCATTCGCCTGAATATCCATTCTGCCAATGACGGACTCATCCGCAAACTGTTCAAATAATTCGCCCTTCGTATGTAACATTTCCATCACCCGCTCATCCACACTATCCTGTATTAACAGCCGGTGCACCAGAACGGATCTTGACTGTCCCATACGATAGGCCCTTGCCACAGCCTGAGTTTCTAAAGATGGTTTAATCTGTGGTTCACAAAATACCACCACACTTGCCGCCTGAATATTGAGACCTACACCTCCTGCCTGTATCTGCGCTACCAGTGCGGAACCATCCTTTGCCGTCTTTAATTCATCAATCATTTTCTGACGTTCTTCAGAGGAAATGCTTCCGTCAATCACACCGACACAATAATCTCCGAGAAGACCCGACACTTTGTACAACACATCTTTAAAGAAGGAAAAAATAATAAGCTTTCTGCCACCCTCTTTTGCCTCCTCCCAAATCTCCATTAACCGCTGTGCTTTCGTTGATTGCGACATATCGGAAATCTGCCATGACACCTGACGGACTGCCATAAAGTTATCACTCATAAGAGCATCCTCATAGGCTGCCAGTTCTTCCTTCGTCATCAATCCCCACTGCTCTTTTTCAATCAGCTGTGGTAATTCCTTCAACACATCTTCTCTCACACGCCGCAGATACACCGGAGCAATGGCACTCCGAAATTCTTCTGCCTGGGTAAGCTGTTTCATGCCTTCGATCCGCTCTGCAATCTCCGGCTGCAGACAGCGAATCAGAAACTGCATCTCCTCCACTTTATTCTCAAGAGGAGTTCCACTCATATACAAAATCCGCTCTGCTCTTTGTCCCGCTGCCACTACTGCCCGGGTACGCTGTGCCTTTGGATTTTTGATATAATGTGCTTCATCCACCACCATCATACGGATTGTCACCGTAGGCGGCACCGGAACCTTAACAAGCGTCTCATAAGTTGTAATGGCAACTCCACCTTCGCTGGCCCACTGGGTCATTTCCATGTCACGGCCTTCCCCATATACCTCAATGGCCTTCAATTCGCTTTGGGATTCAATTTCACGTCTCCAGTTTACCACCACGCTTAGGGGACATACCACAAGAAAATGTGTCTCACCTTTTGCGGACAGGTCACAAAATCCGGCAATGGCTTGCATGGTTTTTCCAAGCCCCATCTCGTCTCCTAACAATACCTTTTTCTGATGGAGAATATATTTTGTACCAAAGGTCTGATAACGTCTTAAACTTGCCTTTAACAGGGATAAATCCAGTGGATAGGCATCAATGCTCTGAATCAATTCTGCCGGAAGAGAAGTGCTGCCGGTTACTTTCTTTGCAGCCTGTATCATTTCCACATCACTTTCGGCAAGCTTCTTTCCACTACGTTTCTGTATCTCGCAGGCATCCACAATATTTTCTAAAAGTGCATAATACGCTGCATTTCTCTCACAAAAATCCTTCCAGGAATCAAGAACTACTTTTCTGGACTGCTCAAAATGCTCCTTGTATAAGGACGGAATTTCTGTACCAAATTCTCCATTTACAATCTCCTGTAAAACTCTGGCTCCGGCACTGGCCTCTTCCTTTTTATCCTTTGCCATAAATATCCACCGGAATCCATGCTTCACCGATTCTGCTTTTGAAAGTGCTGTGGAGACATTTCCATAATAGGTATTGTATAATGCATCTGCCCGTTTAAAAATCTTCTGCTCCCTTAAAATTCCATTCAGCTGTTTGACCAGCTCCTTCGTCTGTGCATTCTTATGCTCCGGTGTAAATGAAACTTCTGCGCTCTGCACGGTCTGTGCCTTAATCGCATTGGCATTTGCAAGGATTTTCTCCGCACTGGCAGCGCCGATTCCATCAATGGCCCGGATGCTGTCTTGATTCCTTTCCAGTACTTTTCCTACCGTATCGATTCCGGCATTTTTCAAAGTGTTAATACGGATTCCCTCTTTATCCATATTAATTTGTTCCACATCCATGCCTGCTAATATTTCTTTTGCTGCTTCTTCTTTTAATGTCCGATAAATGCGGTTAATTTCCTGTTCCTTCTGTTTCTTTGCCATAACAATGGCAGACAGATTTTTACAGCATTTATCGGCCAGTTCCATATACTTTTTTGCTTCTTTTATCTCCTGCTTTGATAAAATGGACATAAACTTCCCCTCACTTTAAACATTATTACTCATTATATAGCAAAAGCAGGAAGCGCTCAATTCCTATCTGTTTCTCCGTATCATCTCCACCAGACTCATCTTCCTCTGGGGCCGGTAAGCAAACACCGGAACCAGAATCCCCAGATGCAGAAGTACCGGGAAAACCGGCAGCATGGGCCAAAGGACAAAATGGTATTTCATAAACCATAAGCCAGTGGACAAAGCGCGGACAGCGGTAAGGGAAAACAAGCAGCCAAGCACAGAGGAGGCAATGATCGTAATGCCCGCATAATAGAGGCCTTCCAATGCCAGCATGCGGGTAATCTGCTTTTTCGTCATTCCAATGGCCTCCATCATTGCCAGTTCCTTCTGTCTGGTGACAATTCCCGTAAGGATCGAATTGACAAAATTCAGGATTCCGATGATGCCGATCACCAGTGCCAGCATTCCGCCTACCAAAAGGAACAGATCCGTCATACTGGCGAAATCTTCCAGCCAGATCTGCTTGGATTCGTATCCCATCAGTGGCTCCTCCTGGGTGGTATACTTTTCCACGAAATCCGAGAAGGCTGCTTCCTTTTCGTCCTCCACATCAAAGGAATAGCTCATCAAAAACTTTTCTGACGCCATCTCCTTAAAAACGTCAGAGGCGGTGTAATAGGAGAATTCCGAGGACATCCGGTTGGTAAGTCCAATGAAATTTTCCTTGATCAGTGCCAGAATTTCAAATTCCCGTGTGGTTCCATCCTCCATCACGAGGGTAACCTGATCTCCCACATGGTGCTTGATCCATTCGGTCTGTACCTTGCCGTTGTCATCCACCGGGGCAGCATATACCAGATATTTTCCGGTGGAAAGCTTCTCCCACAGTTTATCCGGATCCGCCTCTCCCTCATAGACTTCAACTTCTCCAAATGGAAACCGATCCAGGCCATACAACGTCACATCCCCAAACAATCCATTTTCATCCGCCGTCATAGGGGTGTTGGAGTACATCGAGCAGTATTCCCCGTTCTCATTTTTCGTAAGTTCCTCCGGCATCTTCCATGAAGCTGCCTGCAGTCCCACAGTACGTGTTCCATAAATCCGTCCGCCGTCCTCAAAGCCATCCTGATTTTCGCAGGCCTCGATAAAGGATTCCGTCAGATTTTCCTCATCTGCATCCTCCAGCCAAATTCCCCAGTAATGATCCATTCCAAAATATTTTGCATTGCCAATAAGGAAATCGGAAGATACAAATTTTTTCAGGTAAGCATCCATATCAAAGGAATTGGTGACTGTAAATACACTGTTCAGAAGAACCACCGCCAGGGAAAGAGAGATAATAACCACAGCGGTCTTACGCTTATTTCTGGCAAGATTGGAAAATGCCATCCGGTAGATTTTCCCTCCATCGGTAGTCTTCTTCTGCCGGACTTTTCCGGCCTTCTTATGATTTCCTTCCATCCCTTCCGTATAGCGGACCGCCTCCACCGGCGATACCTTGGAAGCCATTCTGGCGGGTTTTCTGATGGAAATAAATATGGTAATCAGCGAAAAGGCTGCAGCTCCCACAAAAATAAGTGGATTTAAGGATACCGCAGTCCCCTCCCCCTCATAGGAACTGAGATTCATAAACAGCGGTACCATAGCAGTCCCCGCCAAATATCCCAAAAGCAGTCCCACAGGAATTCCCATGAGTGCCATCTGTAATGCCTGCCGTCTTAGAATTCTTTTGATCTGTTTGGCTGTGGTTCCCACGGTTTTCAAGAGTCCGTAGTAACGGATGTCCTTCATAACGGAGATCTGGAATATATTATAGATAATGAGATACCCCGTCAGCAAAATTAAAATCAGAGCCGCTATGACCGCACCAATCATAACCGGATCCCCCTCCGCTCCGTCGGAAACATATGCCCAGTTTGCGTTGCTGGCGATGTAATTTGGATTTCCCTCCGCAAGAGCATATCCGTTGTCCAGTATGATCTGATCCAGCTTGTACTGTATCTGCAGGGAATTGGAAAAGTTCACATCCATGCGAACCGCACCCGTTGCAGAACCGTCCTCCGGGTAGGTGTAGGTTAGTTCGTCGGCATGCTCTTTCAGATAAGCTTCCGACACGAGGATAAATCCTACATTTAGTGCAGAGTCCGCTTTCATCACATCGGAAACCTGAAAGGTGCGCTCCGTGACCTCCTCATTTCCCTGCTTGATCCGCATCTGCAAAGTCACCTGCTGCCCGGCCTTTGGCTCCTTCCCCAATAGCTGCAGAGAAGTTTCATCCATAAGGATCTCATCTGCTTTTTCCGGTGCTTTTCCATCGATGATATCCACAAAACAGTGCTTGTAATGATACTGCGGATAATACCATGCCTCTGCATGGCGTTTCAAAAACTCCGGGTTTTCAATCATATCAGCTACCAGAATACAGGGCGCACATTCCTTGATAGAGGGATGTTCCTCCAGCTGTTCGTACTGTTCCCAGGAAATGTCCTTAATCACACCGTGACTGTCTCCGCCGGACTGCCGCATGGTCTGCCGCTGAAAGTTTTCAATGGTTCCAAGTCCAATGGTAAATAACGAAGTAAACAAAAGTGTGGTCAGTGCGATGGCAAGAACCGCAATGAGATTTCTTGTTTTGTTGGCGCGAAAGCCCCTGTCTGCCAGGTTGCGGATCACTGCTTTGTTTTTTACTTTACGCATGGCAGTCACCGCCTTTTCCCTGAGTTCCTGTGAGGATTTTTCCATCCTCGATTCTTATGATCCGGTCTGCCAGCTGAGCTATTTCTTCGTTATGGGTGATCATTACCACCGTCTGCCCGAATTTCTCGCTGCTTACCTTCAAAAGGCTAAGGACATCCTGACTGGTGGCAGAGTCCAGATTCCCCGTGGGTTCATCTGCCAGAAGGATTGCCGGCTTTGCGGCCAGTGCCCGGGCAATGGCCACTCTCTGCTGCTGACCTCCCGAAAGCTGGGAAGGAAGACTGTATTTTTTCTTCTCCAACCCCAGCAGTTTCATAATTTCTTCCACGTAAGGTTCATCTACCTTGTTCCCATCCAATTCCACAGGGAGAACCACATTCTCGATCGCATTTAAAACCGGCACAAGGTTATAGCTCTGAAATACAAAACCGATTTTTCTTCTGCGGAAAATGGTCAGTTCCTCATCCTTAAGGCCGGAAATATCCTTTCCCTCCACCATGACAGTGCCAGAGGTGGGCCGGTCCAAACCGCCCAGCATATGTAAAAGAGTGGATTTTCCACTGCCGGAAGTGCCCACAATGGATACAAATTCCCCCTGTTCCACGGAAAGGTCAATGCCATCCAGTGCCTTTACCAGCGTGTCACCGCTGCCGTAATATTTCTTCAAATCGCTCGTCTGTAATACCTTCATCCTTCATCCTCCTTATTTTGAACATCGGTTCATGAAAAATTTGCCTTCGGCAACTGATCCGACATTTCATTTATGGTACATTTCTGATGTACCACAGGCTAAAAAGAAGTATACGGCGTTGTTCTTTCCAGATTCTTTCTGAAATCTTACAGTTTTGAAAGAAACAGGGAAAATATGCTTCCTTCTCCCGGTTTTGACTCCACTTTGATATATCCGTTTTCTCTCTGCAATATTTCTCTGGCCAGATACAGACCGATTCCGACGCCCTCCTCCTGCTGCACCTGGGAGCCCCGGTAAAACCGCCCGAAAATCTGTGCCCGCTCCTCCTCCGGAATACCGATGCCCTGATCCCTGACATTGATGCAGACATAAAACTCATACTCTATTACTTCCACGGCAAGCACCTCCGTCTCCAGCCGGGACATTTTTACCAAGGACTGAATCAGGAACTCCAGCTTGGAGGTCTGGGCCAGAATCTGTCTTGCCAGTTCCTTTTCCTCCGGATCCTGTGCCTTCTCTTCAAGCAGTTCCGCATACAGCAAAATGTTCGCAAGGGGTGTCTTTGTCTGGTGGAAAATATCCGACACCAATGTCTTAATTTTCTCTCGTTCCGCCTGATTTTTCTCCATGGACATTCTGGAGGTTGTGAGATACTGCTTCCACCTGGATTCCAGTCTCGACAGTTCCGTCTCATCGTAACGGCTCTCCTCGAAGGTACCATTCATGGCCTCCGTCAGCATTTCGTCTAAACGTTTTAATGTTTTTCCTGTTCTCATGGGATTTCCTCATCTCTCCTGTAACATCATCCAATACAGAATTTCATGATACAATTACCGTCTCCACCGGTACCCCAGCCCATATACGGTCTGGATGCTGCTTTCCCGCCCGCGGATTTCCAGCTTTTTGCGCAACCGGTTAACTGCCACGGAAAGAGCATTTTCCTCCACAAACTCCGCGCCATCCGTCCAGATGACTTCCAGCAGACGCTCCCTTGTCAGCGTCTGCCCCGGATTAGCGGTCAGCAGCCGGAGCAGTTTTTGCTCAGTCTTACTTAAGACAATTTCCTGCCCCTCTGCATAAAACTTCATCTTATCAAAGAAAAATTCATAGCTGTCATCCTTATAATTTGCCCCCTTCGGCTTTCCTTCCATGCGCTTTCTCATCCGCTCCACCCGGGCTCTTAGCACCATCAGACCAAAGGGCTTTGTGATATAATCATCCGCCCCCAGGGAAAAGCCGGTGACCTCATCTGTTTCCAGATCATTTGCCGTGATCACCAGTACCGGCACCTGGGAAATTTTCCGAATTTCCTGCAGGAAATCAAAGCCACTGCCGTCCGGGAGATTCACGTCCAGAAGCACCATGTCCACAGGCTCTGACATCCATATCTTTCGGGCTTCACCGAGAGAATAGGCCTGAAAAAATAACGTATTTTCTTCCCGGAGAGCCATGGCGATTCCCTGGGAAAGTCCACGGTCATCTTCCACAATTAAAATTTTGTATTGCTGCATTGTTCGCTCCTTTTTCTCCCTGTTTGAAAACTATGTTTCCGAATCCCCGAATACTCTTTTTTCATATCCCATGATTGAATTGAGTTCTGTACTAGTACAGCGTTTTCGAAATAACTAGATCAAATAACTTGCCTATTTCTCCCATTGCACATGTCAAAAAGCCTCGACGTAGCCCGCTACGCCTACGTTTTTTGACATGCACACTGGAAGTAATATTCTACGTTATTGATCCAGTTATTTACGAAACGCTGTACTAGATTGTACCATGAGAAAAAATAAAAGCAAACATTTGTCTAAAAAAATCCCCGGGACACAACTTCTGCATCCCGGGGATCGTAACTGAAAATAAATATCAAATTGTAGGTGCGGCGAACTACCGAATCGACCGAATCCCCTTCACCAGTGCCTCAATATCCTCCGGTGTGTTGTACACCGCAAGGGTCGGCCGGACAACGCCTTCCAGACCATAATGGCGGAGAATCGGCTGTGCACAGTGGTGTCCCACCCGCACGGCAATCCCCAGCTGATCCAGCTGCTGCCCCACAGCTTCGATGGTGGTTCCATCCAGCACGAAGGAAAGCGCACTGGATTTCTCTCTGGCGGTACCGATCAAGTGAAGACCATCAATTTTCCCCAGTTCTTTCATGCCGTAAGCCACCAGCTCATGCTCATACTGACCGATGGCGGCAATGCCGATCTGACTCACATACTTTAACGCCTCACCCAGGGCTACCGCATCACCGATACTGGCAGTGCCCGCCTCAAATTTATTGGGTGCCGGATTATAAATAGTACGCTCAAAGGTCACATCCGCAATCATGTTGCCGCCGCCGTGATAAGGTTTTGCCTCCTCAAGGGCATCCTTCTTCCCATACAGGGCACCGATTCCTGTAGGCGCGTATACCTTATGACCGGAAAAAGCAAAGAAGTCTGCATCCAACACCGTGACATTCACCGGAATGTGGGCGATGGACTGTGCACCGTCAATGAGAATCCGCACGCCGTGTCTGTGGGCAATGGCCACCATTTCCGCTACCGGTGTAATGGTTCCCAGCACATTGGAAACATGGGTGACGGAAACAAATTTTGTCCGTTTGCTGAACAGCTTCTCGTACTCCGAGAGAATGATCTGTCCGCTGTCATCCACAGGAATGACCTTGATGACTGCGCCTGTCTCCTGGGCTATCAGCTGCCAGGGCACAATGTTGGCATGATGCTCCAAAAGAGAAACGATGATCTCATCCCCCGGCTGCAGCAGCGGCTTCACATAGGAATGTGCCACCAGATTGATGGCTTCCGTAGTGCCCCGGACGAAAACTATATTGTCCTTCGAGGGTGCGCCGATAAAATCTGCTACAATCTGTCTTGCCCCCTCGTAGGCATCTGTGGACTTTGCCGCCATGGTATGGGCACCTCTGTGTACATTGGAATTTTCATGCTCATAATAGTAGGACAGGCGGTCGATCACCTGCCGGGGCCGCTGGGTGGTGGCACCATTATCCAGCCAGATCAAAGGATTGCCGTTGACTTTCTCCTGCAACATTGGAAAATCCTGACGGATCTGCTCCAGCGTCTTTGTTCCCACCACGATCTGTCCATTGTTTTTCTGTCCGCCTACCGTATGCGTTTCCCCACCGCCTGCCAGTTCCTGCTCTGGAATGACGTTGTGATCCAGAGCAGTGGTCCGGGCTTCGACGGAACCTATCTCTTCCGCTTCTTTCTGAGATACCACATGCGGCGCATATCCTTCCGCGGTTGACGCCTGCAGCGGGAAGGATGTGCCTGCCGGTACCTGTGAAATCTGTGAAATCTGCGATACCTGCGGCTCCTTCAGTTCCTCAGCAATCTGCAGAAAATCGGATACGCCAAGCTCACCAAAAACTTTCCCCGCTTTTCCGGCAGCGGTATCGATAACCCCGGTATCTCCGGATGTGACCAGATTTTCAATGCCATCCGCACACACCTCCGGCTCGAAAAGGCTCCCGTCGATATCCGTCAGAAGCTGACCGGCAAGCCCCGCCAGTTCCTCCTCCGAGGGAAGCCCGTAGTCGGCGGCAGACCCGATGTAATTATTCGTAATCATAGTACTCACCTACCTCAACATCCTCTAACACTGCAATTGCATCATCTGCAAGTATAGCTGCTGAGCAGTATAAGGACAGAAGATAGGAAGCAACTCCCTTGTCATCAATTCCGCGGAATCTTACGGAAAGTCCTCTGGACTGTTCGTTCTTCATGCCTGCCTGATAAAGGCCGATGACACCGCGCTTTGCCTCGCCGGTTCTAAGCAGAAGAATGTTGGTCTTACCACTCTGACTCTTAGGCTCCTTCAAACCATCCACCAGAAGCTTATCTGTTGGAATGATCGGAATTCCTCTCCAGGTAATGAATGTGCCCCCTGCAATATTTACAGTTACAGGCGGTACTCCACGCTTGGTGCATTCTCTCTCAAATGCTGCAATAGCTTTGGGATGTGCTAAGAAGAAAGACGGCTCCTTCCATACCTTGGTAATCAGTTCATCCAGATCATCCGGCGTTGGTGCACCGTTTCTGGTCTGGATATGCTGGGACTCCGGAATATTCTTCAGAAGTCCGTAATCATCGTTATT
The DNA here is from genome assembly GCA_900316805.1 of uncultured Lachnospiraceae bacterium. GTDB lineage: Bacteria > Bacillota > Clostridia > Lachnospirales > Lachnospiraceae > Roseburia. The sequence goes on along the minus strand of ONEJ01000018.1, from coordinate 11,449 downwards.
GATGAGCTGGCTTTCCTGACGCTCTCTCAAGCTTTCAATGGCCAGTTCCAGCTGGGTCTTGACCTGATCGTAGGGAGAACTGTACACATCCTCAATTGCCGTATTTACGTTGATGATGGTGGAAATGGAATTCAGACGATACTCTCTTGGCTCTGTTTCATACTCCACGTATCCATCCGGAATAATATCTGATTTCTTGGTCTGGCTGCAGAGTACATCCAGCGGCGTATCTCCCTCAACCACCTTATTGACACGATAAATTCCGGTTTCCAGCCCCTTGAATTCCAGCAGTTTTGTCAGCCACTTTGGTGTGATTGCCCGGTACTGCGGTTTTGTTTTGGTCACATTGGCCAGATTATAAGCGGCCTGTGCTCCCAATGCGTTAATTCCCTGTTGTTCTTCTTTTGACATTTGCTTTTACCTCCTGGGTGAAAATTATTTTTATGTATCTTGTATCCATCCGTGCCCGTGTTCCTGATAAATCCGGATAGTTACTTTCTGCTAAACTTACAGCCATGCACCTTCGTTGGAGAAGATAATATTTTTGGCTGCCTCGATACCTCCCTTCAGATTATACATGGGTCCTTTGTAACCGGCCTCCCTCAGCGTGTTGATGGCGAGAATACTTCGCTTTCCCTCCCGGCAGACAAAGATGGTGTCCACATCCGGATCCAGTTCCTTCATACGTCTCACCAGCTGCCCAATGGGGATCACGATTGCATTGGGGAACCGCTGGATGGCTCTTTCATGAGGCTCTCTCACATCCACAATGGTCATGGGATCTCCCCGCTCAATGCGGTCTGCCAGATCATCCGCTTCAATTCCCTCTACCGGAATTTCTGTCTCTTCCTCCTTGAGTCCGCAGAAATCTTCGTAGTCAAAATCCTCCACCTCAAGGATTGATGGATGGCTGCCGCAAAGGGGGCAGGCTTCATTTTTCTCCACCTGCAGGATGGAGGTGTGCAGATTCCAAGTGTCGATGACCAGCATCTTTCCCACCAGACTCTCGCCTCCGCCAATGATCAACTTCAGCACTTCATTGGCCTGAAAACTCCCCACGATTCCCGCCAGAGGACTGATGGTTCCTCCCTCCGCGCAGGTTGGTACCAGCCCTGCCGGCGGCGGAGCCGGAAACTGGCAGCGGTAGCAGGGTCCCTGCTTTGTATCAAACACGCTGACCTGCCCTTCATACTGATAGATTGCGCCAAATACCAGTGGCTTCTTTAAAAGCACACAGGCATCGTTGATGAGATACCGGGACTTATAATTGTCCGTACAATCCACCACAATATCATAATCCTCGATGAACTCCTCAATATTGTCAGCATCCACCTTGACCTTTTCCGCCACAACCTTCACGGAGGGGTTAATGGCACGGATACCGTCTCTGGCGGAAGCAATTTTCGGCCGGTTGACATCCCGGGTGCCGTGAATCACCTGACTTTGAAGATTTCCCAGAGAAACCTCATCAAAATCAATAATCCCAAGAGTCCCCACACCGGCAGCAGCCAGATACTGAATCACCGGAGAGCCCAATGCTCCTAATCCGATAACCACCACACGAGCCGCCCGTATTCTTTTCTGTCCCTTGACACTGATTTCCCGAAGCATCAAATGCTTGTTGTACCGCTCGATTTCTTTATCATCCAAGGCAATTTCCTTTCGTCTCTCATCGGAAATCACGCTGGTAACCGGTGCTCCTCCTGCAATGGCAGGAAGAAGCCTTAAGATATCTCCCTCCTGTAGGGCGGTCTCCTGCTGCCCGGTAACATTCTTTTCATTGACATACACTGCCACAAAGGGACGGATCCTGCCATCCTCCTCAAATAATGCCTTTTCCAGTTCCGGGTACTCGTCCCTTAAGTTTTCCAACACTTCCTTTATAGTGTTTCCCCGGGCTTTAAGCTCCTGATTCCGATTGACAAAAACCCGGAGCGTAGCCGACACGTATACCGTAACACTCATTTGTTTTCCTCCTTCTTAAGACGTCAGCCCATGAAAAATCTACCTCCGCCAAATGGGCTGCCCCCATGGTACGGTTTCGATGTATCACAGATTATAGACGTCAGCTCAAATTAAATTTCCGTGTTTCTTCCCGGAAAATCATTTCCTCCCGCTGACTTTTCTTCACATAACTGACCAGTTCCCGGCAGCTGCCCTTTTGAACAGACATAATCGGATAGGACAGATCCGGAATCATGTACTTTTCATCCTCAGTAGACAATTCTGCCCGATAGTCCGGATGGGAATGATAAAAGCCAATAATTTCCTGCCCATTTTCCACTGCTTCCTCCTCGATTTCCATTATTACCAGCGGCTCTATGGCAAAACCGGTACTTTTTCCCGTAAGCTTTTCATTTCTTACCGGAATTACTCTGGTAACGTTTCGAATCCCGTGGGTACATTGTCCCACTAGAACACCACAGCATTCCTCGGGATAATCCTTTACTGCCTGCAGTATCATCTGGTCTTTTGTTCCATTTAGAAAGACAAGCAACTCATAACACTTCCTTTCCAAGTACAGCGTTTCGTAAATAACTGAACCAATAACGCTGTACTAGCGATACTGGTTGGACTCGAACCAACATCTTCGGCGTTGCAAGCCTATGCCAACGGCCACAGCATCTTATTTTCAATAACAAAAAACCGAAGGTTTCCGCAGATTGATTCTTTCTGCAAAAACCTCCGGTTTTCCGGTCAGTTTTTTAATCGTATTTTATCTGTTTTATCAATTTGTATCACTTTTCCATCCTGTACGATAATGGTGACGGTTCCAAACTTCATCTGCCTCACCAGATTATCGATCACGTCAAGATAATTTTTCCTTTCATCCGACATAACCTCACCCCCCTGTGCATATATCATACTTATTTAATATGAATACTATGCTTTGTAAAAGAATAGCATGTTTCTGATACGATGTCAACGATTTTAAATAATGTAATACCACTCATCGCTGTCTCCCCAATCACAATACCGGTTCCATGATCAATGAAAAAATACTTTCCTATGGTTGCTCCGGGGTGAATGTCAATCCCCGTAACGGAGTGGGCATACTCTGTCATGATTCTCGGCAAAACAGGTACCTTCAATAAATACAGTTCATGGGCCGTCCGGTTGATGGTAGAAGCCGTCAGTCCCGGATAAGCCAGAATGATTTCCTCCTTACACCCCGCCGCCGGATCTCCGTCAAAAGCCGCCTGCAGATCTGTCTCTACATACTCCCGGACAACTGGCAGCTTTTCGAAGAATTTACGGCAGATGGATTCACTCTCCTCTTTCCGCTCCTCCTCGGTCAGGGTACCCCGTCTCTTACAAAAATCCAATGCCAGCAACACCTGTTTGCGGAGATGGTAATACACGTTTTCCATTACCACCGCCATCGTGTTTTTCGGATTATAGATTTTTACCGATTTGTCCTTAAAATATCCCGGGAAAACAATACGGAACAGTTCACGAACTAAAGTCCGGACCTCTTCCCGATCCGGTTTATTGTAGATATTAATTGCATCAATATCCCTTCCTTTTTCATAATCCGCCAAAACGGTTTCCACCATCTGGCCAACATCCTGCGCCTCTGCCATAACAATCACTCCCTCTTCCTCATCTCGATTATGTCTGCAACTTTTACAACTTCATGGTATAAAAAAAGCTGCGCATGTCATGCGCAGCCACGAATATCAACTCCTCTTATGGTTTAGCACAATGCATACGAAAAGCAGACGGTATGAAATATACAGTCTGACAGCAACACATATTCATAAGCATATTCTTTCTATCGTCAGTTATTTTCCGCATCCTGTACTCCTTTCTCTGAATTCATATCTTTTTAGTATGTTTACTATGATATAGTTATCATAACACCGCCTAAGGTAAAAGTCAACACCCATATTTTGACAGAAACGGTCATTTCGTGCTATAATACAATTGTTTTGTATAATTATGCATGGCTATTATGGTAGAAAGGAGACTTCTACATGAATTCGAACACAAATTCCGATTCTTTCTGGAAGGATATCAGTGGTTTCTTTCCGGAAATTGTTTCAGCCATTACATCCCTTTCGAAAAAATCCTATATTTCCATTACCAACCTGAGAAACGATCTCACCTGGTGGTCACAGGGGGCAATAGACTTTTTCGGCCTAAAGGAAAACTACACCCTTCGAGGCAAAGAAAAAAGCGATAAACTTGTCCACCCGGATGACCTGCCGGTGTTTCGAAAAGGCTTTGCGGACCTCGTAGCCGGGGAAAATCTGGACAAGTCCTGGGAATACCGTGTACGGAACGGGAAAAATTATCAGCGGATCTGTGCGACAGCCAGAATGATCTATGATGAAAATGGACAACCCTTTATTATCATTATCAGATACAACAATTATGGAATCTCCGAAGATGTGGATTCCGTGACGGGACTTCGCACGGAACCAGCCCTGAACCAGAAAATTTCAGATTTTTTATCTTCGCAAGGTTCTCCTGCTCTTTTAAAGATCACCCTTGACCAGTTCAGCAACATCAATGTCCTGTACGGAAATGATTTTGCCGATGGACTTTTAGGCGGAGTAGCCGATGTCCTGCAGCATGAAGCGGGATCTTCCGGTCGCGTATATCGTCTGTTCGGAGCTAAATTTGTAGTTGCCTTTGAGCAGATTACGAAAGATGAACTGTTTCATACCCACGGTCGGATTGCGGAAGCGCTGCTGAATCAGGTTTCTGTAAATGATAGCATCATACCATTAAAGACATCAGCCGGAGCAGTTTTTGTAAATCCGGATATGAAAGATCCCAACGCCGTACGAAGCCGCCTGACTTTTGCCGTAAACCATTCCAGAGCTGAGCACCACGGAGAGCTGATTATTTTCAACGACGAATTCTGTGGAAATAACGAGAAGCAGTTTAATCTGATAGGCGTGATTCATCAGTGTGCCATTACCGATTTCAGAGGCTTCCGCCTCTTCTACCAGCCAATTGCAGATACGAAAACCGGAAAAATCTGCGGTATGGAAGCCTTGATCCGCTGGGAGCTGGAGCCTTACGGTCTGGTAACTCCCGGTGTATTTATGGAATGGCTGGAACAGGATCCCTGTATGTTTGATTTAGGCAACTGGATCCTTCGCACCGCACTGTACGACATCAAGAAAATTCGAAATAGAATACCGAACTTTTTCGTCAATGTCAATATTACCGCTGCGCAGCTGGAGCGAAAAGAATTCCGCGCCGCAGTTATGGACATCCTGAAGGAGACCCAGTCCCAGCCGGATGAACTCTGTCTGGAACTGACGGAACGATGCAAAAATCTTGATCTGGCTTTTCTTGAACAAGAGGTCGGCTTCTTCCATGCGCAGGGGATTAAAATTGCTCTGGATGATTTTGGGACAGGAACCAGTTCCTTAAGTCTGGCACTGGCGCTTCCCTTCGATGAACTTAAGGTGGATATGAGTTTTATCAAGGATATCAAGGACAAGCCACAGAATCAGGCTATGATCCAGTCCATTGTGGATTACGCTAAGCGGACAGACACGGAAACCTGTATTGAGGGAATCGAAAACAAAGACGTGAATCACTATATCAGCCGTTTTGGTGCCACCTGGCATCAGGGATATTACTACTCGAAGCCGGTGCCTATTGAACAGCTGGAAAAGATTATAGTGGAAAATTATACTTAACAAAAACAGGATGAATGTGCCTTCTTTGAAGCCATTCACCCTGTTTTTATTTTCATTTTTATATTGCATAGGGAACACATACATGCTGCCATAATGGGAGACATAAAACAACCACCCAGATATGCAATTTTATTTGCAAGCACTGCCTCCTCCAATGTGGTACTGCACCCCAACGCTAAATATCCCAGATTTGCCACACAGACGATAATCAGCAGCAGTTTCAGATAATAAGATCTTTCTATTGCCAGAACTCTGATTTTATAGTATGATTTGTTGTATAAATCATACTTTTAGAGGTAAGAATGAAAGCACCAGAAGGAAAATACGCCTGGACTGCAACGGTGGGCGAAAAGGGTCAGATTGTGATCCCCAAACAGGCCCGGGACATTTTGGGGATAAAACCGGGAGATACCCTGCTGCTCCTGGGAGATGAGAAACAGGGGATTGCAATTCCTCCCAAGGGAGCCTTTGCAGAGTTGTTCCATATTGCATTTCAAAATGGAGGGGATGGTGAATGAAATTGAAAAAAATAGCCTTTTTCTGTATTCCTGCCCACGGACATACCAACCCAATGCTTCCTGTAGCCGCAGAACTTGTCCGGCGGGGGAACATCGTCCGTTTTTATTCTTTCGATGAATTTGAAACTAAGATCAAAGCCACCAATGCAGAGTTTGTATCCTGTGACCGGTTTCTGCCGGAGCTGACAAAGCAGGAAGAGGCCGGACTGAAAAAAGTCTCCTCCACCGAAATGACCATACAGGATATCCGCATCACCTTAAATATGGACAGTTTCCTCAGCGAGGAATTTGCGGCCTTTCAGCCGGATGTTGTGTACACGGACGCAGTGTGCTTCTGGGGCAAATTAAACGCCTGGAAACATAAGGTTCCCCTTGTGGTGTCCGTCAGCACCTTTGCCTTCAATCAATTGTCCTCCCAATATATGAAGAACAGCCCGAAGGAAATGGCTGATATGATTTTCGGACTCCCAAGGATTTCCAAAGAGTTGGAGAAGTTAAAACCCTTCGGATATCACGTGAATAACGCCCTTTCCCTTGTCCAGAACGACAACAGCACAGATTCCGTGGTCTATACCTCAAAATTCTTCCAGCCCTATGCAGAAAGTTTCTCCGACCACTATGCTTTTGTGGGACCATCTGTGTTTTCCAAGGCACGGCCCCAAAAGACAAAGGAACGGCCACTCATTTATATTTCCATGGGAACCGTCGTCAACGACCTGCCCGATTTCTATAGGAAATGTATCGAAGCTCTGAAGGATTTGAAAGTGGATGTCATTATTTCCTGCGGACAGAATATGGAAAAGAAGATTCCTGACAAACTGCCGGATAACATCAAAGCCTATCCCTATGTGGATCAGCTGGACATCCTCTCAAAAGCCGATGTTTTTATTACCCACTGCGGCATGAACAGCGTTTCCGAAAGCCTGTATATGGCTGCTCCGATGGTACTTTATCCCCAGACCAATGAACAGGCTGCCGTGGCAAGAAGGGTGACAGAAATAAATACAGGTATCCTGCTGCAGACGGACACCGTCGCAGGGATCAAAGCAGCTGTAGAGGAGATTCTGGGGAACGCCAGCTATGCGCAAAATGCCGAAGCGTGCAGCAAAGATTTCCGAAACTGCCCCGGAACTGCCGGCGCAGCAGAGTTTATTGAGAATGCACCCCACCCATCGGCAGGCCGCGATCTGCTGGCGGAGCTTCATATACAAAGTGGCAAAGCACAGGGAATCTATTGGGCGATCGCAGCTATCCTTATGATTCCTGTGGGATTGCTGATCGGGTGGCGCTTTGTATGGATGATCGGTGTTGCCGCCGGAGTACTGTCCTATCCTATCGGGCAAATAATGCAAAGAAAAATTTATCAAAAAATAACCGGAACACTAGGAGAAAATCATGCCTAACACATACAAAGGACAAATTTCAGAATCCCGCAGACTCGCCGTCCTTCTGGCGCTTTCCGGCGGTCTGATGGATGCCTATACCTACATTTTCAGAGGACAGGTATTCGCCAATGCCCAGACAGGAAATATCCTGCTGTTCGGCGTCAATCTGTCGGAGGGAAATTTCGGAGAAGCACTCCGGTACTTCTTCCCGGTACTCTCCTTTGCTCTGGGCATTGTTTTAGCAGAAGTTGCGCACCATATATGTACAGAGGACGGTATATTCCACTGGCGGCAGCTGGCCGTACTAATGGAATGTATCATACTGTTTGCTGTAGGATTTATTCCTGCCACCTATCATCTGCCTGCCAACGCTCTGGTCTCTTTCGCCTGCGGTATCCAGGTGGAAAGCTTCCGTAAAGTTAAGGGAAACGCATCTGCCACCACCATGTGCATTGGAAATCTCCGCTCCGGCACCCAGGCCATGTGTGATTTCATCAGTTCTAAGGATAAGAAGTTTCTCCACAAAGGGCTGATTTACTACCAGATTATTCTATGCTTTATCCTGGGGGCAGTTCTGGGCAATGTGTTGATCCGGTACTTCTCCCAACGGGCCATCTGGTGCAGCAGTTTTCTTCTATTTGCAGGATTTCTCCTAATGTTTATTCAAAGTGAAGAAAATCCTGCAGATTCGCTGTAGTGTTCCTATGTATCGTCTCAACAAATTTTTCGTTAATCAATCCTTACCGCTCCTCAGCTGCCAGAATGCCACAGCACTGGCAGCTGCCACATTCAGAGAGTCTACTCCATGGGTCATGGGAATCCTCACCGTGTAATCACATCCTGCAATGGTGTGGTCCGCCAGCCCGTCTCCTTCTGTTCCCAGCACGATGGCCAGCTTCTTCTCCGATCGAAGTCTCTCATCCCCAATGGAAAGAGAATCTTCACGGAGCGCCATAGCCGCCGTCTGAAAGCCCAGCTCATGAAGCATCTCCACACCACTTGCTGCCCATTTCTCTTTGTCAAAAATAGTCCAGGGAATCTGAAAAATCGTTCCCATACTGACCCGGACAGCCCGGCGGTACAAGGGATCGCTGCAGTCAGAGGTAAACAGGACTGCATCCATGCCAAGTGCCGCCGCTGAGCGCACGATAGCTCCGATATTGGTTGGATTTACCACATTCTCAAGAACCGCAACTCTGCCGGCATTTTGACAGACCTCTTCTATGGGCAGAATTTCTCTACGGTTCATAAGGCAGAGCATCCCGCGGGTCAGAGAAAATCCTGTCAACTGATTCAGTACCGAAAGCTCCGCCACGTACACCGGCACATCCGGACATCTCTCCAGAATTTCTTTTCCCTGGGTTTCCACATGCTTTGGCTCCATCAGAAAAGAAACCGGTTCGTAGCCACTGTCCAGAGCACGCTCGATTACCTTGGGGCTCTCCGCAATAAATACGCCGGGCTTGGGTTCCCGATAACGTAGAAGCTGTACCTCCGGCGTTCTGGCATAAAGGTCCAATGCCGGATCCCTAAAATCTGTAATCTCTATCATGTTCTGTTTATCCCCTCGTTTTTTCTTCTCATAGCAATCTCATTTTCCTCTCCTGTTAATTCCGTTCATTCCCTATTCAGATTCAGATCTGAGAATCTCTTGCAGAGTCTTCGCCGATTCCTGCAACAGTGTACTTTCCTCCCGACTTAAGGCAATAGGAATCTTTGTCTCACAGCCACCGGCTCCCACAATACAAGGGAAGCTTAAGACCACATCAGAAATACCATATTCACCGGTCATCAATACAGATACCGGAAGAATGGATTTCTCATCCCTTACAATAGCCTCGCAGATCCGCCTCACAGACATGGCAATTCCATAATAGGTTGCCCCCTTTTTGTCAATGATCTCATAGGCTCGTCCGCGAACCTCCTCTGCAATCTCCTCGTCCGCACAGCCATAATCCACATGTCCCCGCATTTCACAAAAGCGCTCCATGGGCACGCCCGACACATTGGCACTGCTCCAGACGGCAATCTCGCTGTCCCCATGCTCTCCAATGATAAAAGCGTGAACACTGCGGCTGTCTACCCCCAGATGCTCCCCAATACGGTATTTTAATCTGGCACTGTCCAAAACTGTTCCTGAACCGATGACGCGGTTTGCCGGATACCCGGACAGTTTCAGCGCCGTGTAGGTCAGAATATCCACCGGGTTCGCTACGATCAGTAGAATTCCCTCAAACCTGCGGGATGCGATCTGCGGGATAATCGATTTAAAAATCGAAATATTCTTATGCACCAGATCCAGTCTCGTCTCTCCGGGCTTCTGATTGGCTCCGGCAGTAATCACGATGAGTTCCGCATCTGCAATGTCATCATAGCTGCCTGCATAAATTTTCGTAGGTCGTCCCAGAGGGACACCATCGGAAATATCCATCGCCTCTCCCACCGCCTTGTCTTCGTCCGCATCAAGAAGCACAAGCTCCGTAAACAGTCCACTGCCCATCAGGGCAAAGGCGGAACTGGAACCTACAAATCCACATCCTATGATCGCTGCTTTTCCTTTTTTCATGGTAACCTCCGTAATTGACAAATGTCTTTTCCGTTAGGATGCCATGTTATTGCATTTTTATGTGAGTTTTCGTAAAAATCTGTGGTTTTCCTCTTCAAACCTGCATCAATACAAAACATAAGATTTTCGTCAATCGTCTAGTACATTGAAAGTTTGTATCTATCAGGCTTCCGCCTCCTCGATCCACTTCAGAATATGCTCGAAGCGAATCTCTAATGCCCCCTCGTATATCCTGACCGGCACCGGGTCTGTCAATCCATAGATGATGGGACAGGCATCCCCTTCTGCCAGATAGACAAGAAGCTTCTTCTGGTATGGATCCAGAATCCAATACTCCCGTACCCCGGCATCCATGTACTTAACCAGTTTCTTGATACAGTCCTTGCGCTTGGTAGACGGAGAAATAATCTCCAGCACAAATTCCGGAGCTCCGTATACGCCCCACTTCTCGATCTTATCATCATGGCATAAGATGCCTACATCCGGCTGTACCATCGTCCTCTCATCACAATCCAGCTGTACATCCACCGGAGAGATCAAAGGCTTGCAGCTTCCCCCGTTGTCCAAAATATAATTCGCAATTTGGCGGTAAATCTCCCCCGCAATCTGCTGGTGCAGAAATGTCGGTGCCGCCATATCATAGAAATAGCCGTCAATCAGCTCCACCCGGCGTTCCTCCGGCAGTGCCCGGTAATCCTCCACCGTATAGGAACCCTGGGTATGTACCTGATAGCTCAGCTCCTCCTTCACCATCAAAGGCTCTGTAACGGGTTTTGCAAAAGACTCTGAAAACAGATTCTCCAAAGCCTGCAGGGTATCATAGCGGGGACTTGTAGTCTCCCCGGAAAAAATCTTCTGGATCGTACCCAGAGGAACCCCTGACAGTTCTGCCATCCGGGCATAACTATAGCCCTTCTCCTGCTTTTTCTTCTTCATCTCTTCTATGGTCATACCGGTTACCCCCTTTACCATTTTCTTACTATAGTATAGGCGGTATTCATCCGTTCGTCAACCGTTTTTTATCCGTTTTTACTCTATATTTATTCCACGCCTTTATTATCTTACCGTTTTATTTCCATTTATCGCTATGCTTAAATCCATTTTCTATCCATATAGTATCCTTAACTTTACTTTTTTGTATAACTAATTCCTGGAATTCATCTGATCCGCCACCTGATTTATGTAGCTTTCAGTTATCCCAAATTGTTTCAGTATATTCTTCTGTTTTTGGGTCAATCCATATCTTCTGATATACACATCTTTGCTGTTTTTTACAATTGTTATTTTTTCAAGTTCACTTATTGCAGCCGGAACCGT
>ONEJ01000019.1 GCA_900316805.1 uncultured Lachnospiraceae bacterium | reverse complement strand
GAATGTGTGTAGAATTGCGGGAGTTGCGTAGCAACGGAGCAATTCGTGTATCAAATGAGGGGCAAAATACCTTTTGACCCTCATATCTTTATATGCAATTCATTATTATACAAAATTTTCTCTTGTTTTTCAAACTCTTTCGAGAGCATATTATCACCTGATGTCCAGTTACAGTTCACAGGTATGTAAACTGTAACTGTTTTGGGCAATGCTTCGCATGAAAAATTGCCCAAAACTGCAAACGGCAGACTTTCATACGGTATTTTCGATACCGAAAATACCTACCCGTGAACAGTAGCGATGTCCATTCTTCTCACGTAAAAGTAATCCTTTTCTTTTTCCCCGGTGGCTGGGATTACCTTTCTCATTTTACTGCTCTTCCTCTACACGGCGAACATCGACACCCACTTGTTCCATAACTGCTGTTTGACATCATCCCCTGCAAAAATTGACGACAGAGATGCCATATAGATTTTCTCACATTGAGCCTCCGTCAGCATCCCGGCGTGAGAAAGACGCATCAGTTCATCGGTACTTGTGGTATCGCTCACCGTCCGGTTGTCCGTATTGACGGAAATCGGAATCCCTGCCTCATAAAATTCCCGGAAGGGATATTCCTCCATATTGGTAACCGCCTTGGTCTGCAGATTACTGGTGGGACAAAGCTCCACACAGATTTTCTGGTCCGCGCATAGTTTTTTCAGTTCCTCATTTCCCCTCATGGCAATGCCGTGACCGATTCTTTTGGTGCCAAGCTCCACAGCTTCTCTGATATTGCCTGCATCCCCGCACTCCCCGGCATGGATGGTAAAGGGCAGCTCATACTTCTTTGCAGCTGCAAATACCTCCCTGAAATTCGAAAGTGGATAAGATTTCTCGTCTCCCGCCAGATCACAGCCTACCACACCGGCATCCAGGAATTCTCTTGCTTCCTTTAACATCCGCACATTGGTTTCCGCATCCAGTCCCCGCATGGTGCAGACAATGATGCCCGTCAGAATTCCCGTTTTTTCTCTCGCCTTTTTCAGGCCTTCTTCCACACTCTCTATAATTTCCCGGATGGACAGATTCTGCTTCGTGGAAAAAGAAGGGGCAAATCTCACCTCTATGTAAGCCACATGTTCCTTTGCCGCAGAAAGAGCCAGATCCTCCGCCGCCGCAGAAAGTCCTTTCTTCGTCTGAAGACAACGAAGGGGCAGGTCAAAACGCTCCAGATATTCCGCAAGACTCTTACAATCCATGGGAGCGGTCAATGATGTTTTCAACTGCTCCTTCGTATACTCTTCCCCCATGCTCTTAAGCAGCCTCTGGGTCAATTCCACGCTCATGGAGCCATCCAGATGGCAGTGCAGATCAATTTTTGGAATGTTGTGTGCGATAAAACGATTCATATGCGTCTCCCTCCTTATTTTTCAATGTTATATATCCGTTGCAGCTTCCAAAGGGCCATCCCAGACCACTATCAGCGATTAGTTCAACACGATACTCCCCATTTTATGAACTACCTATTCTTTTGCAGCATACACTTCTCACAACAAAAAAGCTTATATATTCCTACAATAATCATAATAAATACATTTGAATATTCTCTATTTCACTGTTTATAGCGTCATAATCAGGTGTATCCGTATCAGACGCATATACACTGACATTACATAACATCAAACAAAAAATCGTTAACACAATTCGATTCGCTATTATTCTTTTTAATTTTCTTTCCTATATTGAACCATAATGGAAATGATTACAAAACATTATTTCACTTAGTATCGCTTCGACAAGAAATGGGCGATGAAAAAAACTTATTTGCTATACGCCCAGAATTTGGAGTAACAGGATCATTTTCGTCAGAAAAATGGGCGTATACAAAATAAATACTTTCCTCCGCCCAAAATCCCGGCATTTTGAGTATGTGCATATGAAGGGCATGGGCGCATACAATAAAAAAGATCTTCCGTGACCAAATTTGCTGCTAAAGCACCATATTGTAAGCTCAATGGTTAGTTATTTATCATTTCAGGCAGAACCGAATGCCCAATGGTATGTTCCGGCATGGCGACACCGAAATTATCAGCAATGGTGGCACCGATCACTGCAAAGGTATCAGTATCCGAAAGCCTGCCGCCCATCTCCATAGAGGGCGAATAAGCTAAGAAAGGCACCCGCTCCCTGGTGTGGTCGGTTCCGGTGTAGGTGGGATCGTTGCCATGGTCTGCAGTAAGGATCAATAGATCTTTGGCTCCCAGCAAAGGCAGCAGTTCCCCGAGCTTTTTATCGAAGCGCTCGATTTCCTCCCCGTAGCCCACAGGGTTCCTGCGGTGCCCCCAAAGGGCATCAAAGTCCACCAGATTGGTAAAACAAAGCCCTGTAAAATCTCTTCCGGCAATCTCTATGGTCTGCTCCATGCCATGAACGCTGCTGTCCGAATGATTGCTGTCGGTGATTCCCTCTCCGTCAAAGATATCGCTGATCTTTCCCACGGAAATCACGTCATAGCCGGCATCCTTTAAAGTGTTTAACGCCGTGGAACCGGTGGGCTTTAAGGCGTAATCCCTGCGGTTGCTAGTGCGGACAAATTCGCCCTTTTTCCGTCCGGTGTAAGGTCTTGCGATGACCCGCCCCACACGCCACTCATCCTTTAATGTCAGCTCTCTTGCAATCTCACAGTAATGGTACAGGGTTTCAAGACCCATGGTCTCTTCATTGCCACAGATCTGCAGCACCGAATCCGCAGATGTATAGACGATTAATTTGCCTTCATTAATTTCCTGTTCCCCCAGTTCATCCAATATTACCGTTCCGCTGGCGGCCTTATTTCCGATAATCTTACGGCTGCAACGCTTCTCCAGCTCCTGAATCAATTCCGGCGGGAATCCATGATCTGTAAAAGTGATAAATGGCTTTTTCGTCTCGATTCCCATCATTTCCCAGTGGCCGGTCATGGTGTCCTTGCCGTTGCTGGCCTCACGCATAGCCATGAAACGCCCCAGCGGCTTTTCCACTG
>ONEJ01000010.1 GCA_900316805.1 uncultured Lachnospiraceae bacterium | reverse complement strand
TTAAAAATGTGTACTTACCCATGGGCTTTTCTAATTTTAAGATCGAGGGCCGGGGACTGGGCAGTGCCCTGATTCTGGAATTTCTGCTCTATTATATGACGAAGCCCCAGTATCACCTGCATGTCAGAGAAAAAATATATTTGGATAACATGCTGGATCTGTTTTGAGTACTCACTATACGCTTTCCCATTTTTCAATCACACAAGCGTGCGTTTTACTCTCCTTATCATAGTTTATCCCTACGAGAAGCAGATTCCCATGATATTCTCTCAGGCTTTCCATATACTTTTTCTCCTTAATCTGTGCAATGGCTCCCTCTGCGGATTTGTCATATTTTAATTCCACGATCATTGCCGGTTTATCTGAATGTTTCTTCGGCAGATACACAAGATCTGCAATACCCTTTCCAGTGGGAAATTCCCGCACTTTGGTATACTCTTTCATTGCATTGTAATAAGCAATTGCGATGACACAGCTTAGGGAATTTTCATCATTATATGTCAGGATTGACGTATTCTCGCTGTGTACCGCATCCAATATCTCTGCCACGGTTTCTGCGTCTTCAACCCATGTTGCCTGCAGCAGGCGGTCTGACTGCTTAAGTGCTTCTATAACGTCCTTCCAGTGTTCCCCCGTAATGGCATTGCGGAATTCTCCGCGGATCTCCGCATTTGGAATAAATACAGCCGATTCACCCTTGTCAAATGCCAGATAGCCGAGATGAATCAAAAGGGTCAGCACATCATCTTTGCTTTCAAAGGTTGTCATATCATTCTGGAATCTTTCTGTATTGATTTCCACGTGTTCCCCTGCCAGCATTTTCACAATGGCATCCTTTAAGCCATCATAATTCAAATCAATATAGATCTTCAATGCCTCATAGGTTTCTGTCTGTGTCCAATAGCTTGCAAAACTTTTTCTCCAAATACTGTCCACAACTGATTTGGGATTATACATATGGGGCACTTGTTGAAATGTATATCCGTCATACCAGCTTTTCATGGTATCAAAATCAGCCTGATATTTCTCGCACAAATCCTTTACTTCTTTTTCCGTAAAACCCACAAATGCAGCATATTCCCCCGGATTCGTCATGGAATATTCGTCAAACATATTCAATGCTGAGTGGGTTCCGTATTTCTTAATGGGAAGGATTCCCGTCATATATGCCAGCGAAACATAGGCTTTATCTTTTAAAAGATTTCTAATAAAATCCAGATATTTTTTCTGGTCATCTGTATTGTACTGCTGATCCCGCAGGATGCAATCCCACTCATCGATAATGAAGATAAATCCTTCCTTTGTTTTACTGTATAATTTATCCAGCGCCACTCCAAGATTCTTTACTCGCTCCGGTATTCTTCCCGGAAATACTTCTCTAAGTTCCTCGATCACTTCCTCCTGGAGATAGGCAATCATATCATCTACAGAGTATTCCGTAATGCTTAGAAAATTCTGTATATTCAGTAATATCACATGATATCGGTTCAGATGTTCCTTATACCCCGGATCCCTGGCAATCTTATAGGGTGCAAACAATTCCGACGAATCACAGTCTTTCCCGTAATATGCCGCCAACATATAGGCTGCCATAGATTTGCCAAAGCGCCTGGGACGGCTGATACAGATAAACCGCTGCTGCGTGCCAATCCTTTGATTTGTCTGATTGATCAGTTCCGTTTTATCCACATATATTTCCGAACGGCATGCCATTTCGAAATTGTCATTCCCCGGATCCAAATATACACCCATGACTCTTACCTCCTGTCAGGTGCGGTGACACCATAATACCGCCAAACATCCTTGTAAATCTTCTCATATTTCTTCATCAATCCTTTACTGCCACTGGCTCCACCGCCTATATAAGCATACTTTTTCTCGATAATCAAAAGAAAATCGCCCAATAATGTAGAGTCCTTGTTGTTGAACGAGATCATCATCGCTGATTAGACTTCATAAGTGCAAAAACACGACTACAATACAAGCATTAGAACAACTCCCAAATCATAGTTCTCATTTCTTCGACCGGATAATGTTTTACATTACCCGTAACCAATCTTGACTTAGTAGCTTTTGCAGTAATATAGAACGGCATATCTTTTTCATCAATTACCGCATCTGTTTTATAATCATCTTCATTAACTTCAACCATTAACGCATTAGAATAAAACCAATCTACTAAGAATTCAATATCCTCCTCATCAAATCCAAAGCGTGGTCTTCTAAGGACCTCATTGTATTCTACCATGATAGGCTCAGAAACAACTACATCATATGTTCCTGATAATACTCTGTCCAAAAACATAAAACATGCTCCGCTAGGGTTTATTAATGCAGAAACAATGATATTTGTATCAATTACAACCTGCATATATCACCCCTCATGTATTTCCTTATCTATTTCTTCCATATCCATAGGATTCTTTGCCACATACTTTTCACGCATCCGGGCAAGCTTAATCTGAGCGTCATTTTTATTATCTCTTGAATTTATAAAGCTTCTTACAAGGCTAAGAACAAGAACCTGTTCATCCGGCTGTAATGCCTGAATATCACTAATATCTCTTGCAGTTACCATGATAACACCTCCCAATCTGCATGTATTTCTTATATTATACCCATTTCGCATTACAAAATCCACCCACTTTATGCATAATATAAAATTATTTATAAAGTGCTTGAATTTTGGCAATTTTTTCATACGTAGCATTGCCAAAAACCATTGCAATTGAAGAATGACATACTGAGATGCTTGTAGTATAATGCAAAGAGATTGTATCTGTAACGATACGGATCTGATAAGAGAGGTATAAACCAAGACCATTTACCATTTGGAGGAAAAACATTATAAACGATTCTCTGCGTGAGAGCCTCAGCTATTTTGGCTTATATAGACAAATGCTTCGAGTGAAGAAAAAATTTATTCCGGAATCTGTTTTCTTTGGGAACGATAAAAACCAGTATTTCTTATATATTACGAACCCGCTGATGTGAAAAGTGACAAAGTAATTATATGGGTACATGGCGGAGGATGGAATTCCGGGTCACCAAAATACTTTGACTTTGTAGGTCAGTGCGTTGCAGGTGCAGGTTACCGCTTCATTTCTCTCGGGTACAGACTGTCCCCAAAGAATAAATATCCCTGTCAGATTGAAGATGTGTGCGCCGGATACAATGCCGCACTCCGGTATCTGAACCAAAAGAAAATAAATACTTCAAAAGTCATTGTTTCCGGTCCATCTGCCGGAGCACATTTATCATCGATCCTCTGCTACAGTAAGTCCACGCAGGAAAAATATCATGTAGATGTGTCAAATATTATTGGATTTATCGGCGTTGGCGGCCCCTACAGTTTTTCCGTGCCTGCCTCTCTGTCGGTCAAGATCCTGCTGGATCAGTTATTCGCAAAAGATTATGACAGGACAAAAGGGGAACCCTGCTCACTAATGACAAAAAATCATATTCCAATGCTGTTGATTCAAAGCAAACACGATGGGCTGATCAATTATTCATGTGCAGAGCGGTTTTATGAGAAGGCTAAAAGCATTGGAAATGAATGTGAACTCTACGAGGTCATCGACAGAAAAAATACACATTCCTGGTACACTGCGAGAATGTTCCTTGAGACGAGAAATGAAAACAAAGGATTGGATAAGTTTTTCTCATGAATTGAAAATATGTAAATCCCAGTGCCGGCACGGGATTCCCTCTGGGAATTCCATGTGCAGCGAGAAAAGCCCATAAAATCAGCAATGCAACCTGTATTTTACATATAGCGCCCTCAAGATGGTAGTCTTTTGAACCACAAAAAGGTATCATTTCAGTGAACCAAGGGTTCCGAATGTAAAACAGATTGGAGGACGCACCATGACACTAGGCGACAAATTATCAAAATTAAGAAAAGAGAACAATTATACCCAGGAGCAGCTGGCCAATGTTCTGGGTGTATCAAGACAGGCCATCAGCAAATGGGAAAGCAACCTCGCATATCCGGAAACAGATAAACTGATACGGATCAGCGAGCTGTTTCACTGTTCCCTGGATTACCTATTGAAAGATGCAGTAGAAAGAGAAAATAAGGATACAGACCCAGCGGAGGAGAGCGACGCATGTACCATACGTATACGAAAGATCAAGGAGAAAAAGAGCAGCAAAACGATATGGGGTATGCCCCTATGGCATATCGGTAAAAATGCAAAAGGCTTTATTGCCATCGGTGCCCTCTCCACGGGCTGTTTCTCCGTCGGTGCCTTAGCCACAGGTAAATATTTTGCTCTCGGTGACAGTGCCCGGGCGATGATCGCCATTGGAGACAGCCAGGCAGCCGGCAGCATGTTTCAGAAAGTAGGAGAACTCTCCCCGCAGGACACCAAGGTAATCAAAGAAACCCTTGACTCCACAGTCCCGGCAGTTCTATCATGGGCAAAGGAAATCATCAAAATGTTTTTATAGTCACAGCTTACTCCTATGTATCCATTACTGATTATTTGCTGTACTAATATTTGGAGGTAACTTATGAAATTATTTTTTAGCAAAGTCATTAGCAGTATATTGCAGATTCTTTTGTTTTCACTTATTCCATTTATCTGGTGGCTGGTTACTGCAAGAAAGCAGCAGAAATTCACGGAATGGATAGGGTTAAAGAAAATTTGTGGCGGCAAGAAAACAATCAAATTTATCACCGGTTTTCTTCTGTTTATCGCCGCAATTGCAGCATGCTTTTTTATCCACCGCCAGCTTCTTCGCAAAGATGGTTTTGTCGGGATAGAACGTGTCCAAATAGAAGATGTAAATTACCAATATGCTTCCTTTCAGTTATCAAAAGAGGGAAAAACCATTGGCTTAATCGATGACTGGCAAATCAATGAGGTTCCGGAGGATAAAAGCCATACGTTTCTCGTGGTAAGATCTTTTCTGGATCAATATTACATTGTGCGGGAGGATTATGAGATCCCCACCGGCGGAAATGTCAGCTGTGCATATATCGGAACTTTGATGGAACGAACGACAGATACCAAACTGCTGCAGGCATTGACTGAAATTCTTCAAAATGATTATACCGATGGAACTCCTTTTTTCCTGTCAAATCATAAAGACGAACAAGGGAATTTCAAGCATATTGTTGTGGGATATGAAGATTGCCCGGTTGGGACGGATCACAGGATTTACTACATTGGTCAGGTGGATTCCAGGTGGGTAATTGTTTTTCGTGATGAACTAGGGGAATGGGAAAATGATAGGTTGCCGGCAGTTTATTATGAACTGGATCCTAAGTATGGTGAGGTGTTTGAAGAGAGTGGATTTTGGGATTAACAAGCAACAAACGGGCGCTGGAAGTAACATTTCTTCCATGCGCCCATTTTTCGATAAAAATTCCAATTGTGTCCTCAGATTTTGGGCATATAGCAAATAACTTTTCTCCAGCGCCCATTTATTTCAGAAAGAAAAGAAGCAATTCCTCGGAAAAGGAGCAGCACTTCTACCACCGCTCATTCTTAAACACGATCTTGCGGTAAGTCTCAAAGTCTACCCATTTATTAAAGAAGTCTTCAGAGATTGTCTCTCCCTGAGCGGCCAGCTCTGCCTTAAAGGTCTCCACATCCTCCGCACTCTTTACGTGAACCGCGAAGCCTCTGCCGTTGATAACCGGAACATTGTCATAGCTGTAATCAGCCAGTGACAGGATCTCGGTGATCTTTCTGCCTCTGACAGATACTGCCACTTTCTCACGCAGCACGACTACGTCAAAGTCCTCCGGATAGTGATAGCTCTCGCCCTCTACGGGAATCTCATCCCCGATGGTATAGGTCTTGTCGGAAGGCTGCACCTTAAAGACGTTCATGCTCTCAAGGTCATAATAGAACTCCTCAAAAATGTCACCATTGGCCTTCAGATTTCCGGAAACGAAAGCGCACTTCATATCCTTATGCTCGTCCAGCTCCGGATTTTCAATGACGCCGCAGGCGGAAGTCATGTTGGTGATGCGGTCGATCAGAATCAATTCGCCTAAAGTCTTATGTTTCTTAAAGGCATCTAAGACGATCTCCTCCTGAAGATCCAGGTCGCAGACTGCGATTTCATTCTTCTTTAATCTTCCCACCGGAATAAACTCCCCGGTATTTACATCGATCTTGTACTGGATATTCTTGAGAATGCCCGGGATGGTCTTGGTGCCAATCTTTACCAAATAGTCCTTTCCTACCGTCAGCTCATCGTCATCCATCCACAAAATGGTGGCGGTAAAGTTCTTGCTGACCGGAAGACTAGTCTCCTTGGTCAGTACACAGCCACGGGAAACGTCTACCTCCTTGTCCAGCTGGATCGTTACCGGCCGGCCCTCATCGGCAGTCTGGGAATCCTTATCTCCCACCAGAATACTCTTCACCTTGGCATGCTCACGGCTTGGAAGAGTGATAAGCTCATCTCCTACCGAAATGCTGCCGCTTTCGATCTGCCCCTGGAATCCACGGAAGGTATGGTCAGGACGGCAGACTCGCTGTACCGGCATATAGAAGCCTTCCTCTTTTTTCTTCTCGGTAACATCGATGTCCTCCAGATAGGAAAGGAGCACACCACCCTGATACCAGGGCATATTGTCGGAGGCCTTGGTTACGTTATCGCCCTCTGTGGCGGAAACCGGAATGATCTTCACACTGGCCAGAGACAACTCCTCTGCCAGTTCATGGATCTCTGCTGTAATTTCCTTGAAACGATCCTCGCTGTAGTCCACCAGATCCATTTTATTGACAGCAAAAACGAAATACTTGATTCCCATCAGGGCACAGATTCTGGCATGGCGTCTGGTCTGCACCAGCACTCCCTGCTTGGCATCCACAAGGATCACTGCCAAGTCCGCAAAAGAGGCCCCCACTGCCATGTTTCTGGTGTATTCCTCGTGACCCGGGGTATCCGCTACGATAAAACTCCGCTTGTCGGTGGTAAAATAACGGTAAGCTACATCAATGGTAATGCCCTGCTCACGCTCTGCCATCAGTCCATCCAGAAGAAGGGAGTAATCGATGGCACCGCCGCGGCTTCCCACCTTACTGTCTAACTCCAATGCCTTTTCCTGATCTGCGTATAATAGCTTGGAATCGTATAAAATATGTCCGATCAGTGTGGATTTTCCATCGTCCACGCTGCCGCAGGTAATAAACTTTAATAATCCGCTCATCTTAGAAGTATCCCTCCCTCTTTCTCTTTTCCATGCTGGCTGCACCGCCGTCGTTGTCGATGACACGGGTGGTACGCTCGGACTCAACGGCACTTAAGGTCTCGTCGATGATCTCATCCAGCGTGGTGGCTGTAGATTCTGTGGCTCCGGTCAGTGGGTAGCAGCCCAGGGTACGAAACCGGACGCTCTTGTACTCCACCTTCTCTCCTGGACGCAGCTTCAAGCGGTCATCATCTACCATGATGAGATTACCGTCACGTTCGATCACCGGACGCTCCTTAGCAAAATAAAGGGGTACAATGTCAATGTTCTCACGCTTAATGTATTCCCAGATATCCGTTTCGGTCCAGTTGGAAATCGGGAACACACGGATACTCTCCCCCTTGTGGATCGTGGGGTTGTACAGCTTCCACATCTCCGGTCTCTGGTTCTTGGGATCCCAGGCGTGATTTTCATTTCGGAAGGAGAAAATACGTTCCTTGGCACGGGACTTCTCCTCGTCACGACGGCCGCCGCCGAAGGCTGCCGTAAAACCGTATTTGTTCAAAGCCTGCTTCAAGGCCTGGGTCTTCATAATATCCGTATAAGCACTGCCGTGGTCAAACGGATTGATGCCCCGCTTCACGCCGTCCTCATTGATGTATTCCAGCATTTCGATGCCCAGCTTCTTAGCAGTCTCATCACGGAACTGGATCATCTCCTTGAATTTCCAGGTGGTATTTACATGCAGAAATGGAAATGGCGGCTTCTCCGGATAAAAGGCCTTCATGGCCAGGTGCAGCATTACGGAGCTGTCCTTTCCGATGGAGTACAGCATCACCGGCTTTTCACACTCAGCTGCCACCTCGCGGATAATATAGATTGCTTCCGCCTCTAAGGCGTCAAGATGGGATAATTCACTCATAAGTTCCTCCTTAATATTTGTTCGAGTCCTTCTTGTTGACTACGATAACCTCTTTCGTTCCATCCGTTTTCTCAATCTGCCAGTTCAGCAGATCTCCGTCATTTGACACGGTCATTTTACTTCCCATGCCGCCGATGTCCGCTCCCAGATAAAAGGAAATGGCTCCAAAAGCACATTCCTTGATACAGGAAGCGCAGCCCCAGCAGTCCCTGGGGTAACGGATGTAGGCCCGTCCTTTCCCATTAAGTTCAATCAGGCTTCCCGGACAGACCGTGGTGCACTTTTTACATCCTTTACATTTCATGGAATCAATTGCTATGCTCATAGGTCTCTCCTTTCTTTACCAGATCCCGGTAAATGATCTTAAGTTCGCCATCCTCCATTTTGGAGTTCACATACAGCAGCCAGTCATCACTCTTATCCAGATAATCCAGATTCTCTGCAAAACTGTGCCAGCGGGTCTCTTTTCTGGCCTGCAGATGGGCGATGACGGAAAGACATACCGTCAGGCGCTCCTTCAGCTCATAGACAAACATCAGCTCATGCATATCTTCGGCATGAAGATTTTCTGCCAGAACCTGCAGCTGTCTAATCTTCTCCTCCGCCATATCCATCTGCTTTCCATTAAACTGGTAATGGCTTCCGATGCCGCCGGCATAAGCATCCATCACCTTCTGCATGGCTTCCTCCAGCTGCTCTACCGTAAAGATTGCACTGTCGTTCTGTAGGAATGCTTCGTATTCAGCAATCTTTGTATCCAGAAGCTGCTGATCTTTCTCATCTATCTCATTTTTATCAGTCTCTGCATCCAGCTGCTCCACCATCCGCAGCGCTGCAATCTCGCCTTCCACCAAAGCACCGGTCACATACTTCTGGGGACAGCCCCCTGCCACGTCTCCTGCGGCGAACAATCCATGAATGGTGGTCTCCCGGTGAGTATCCACCCAGTAACCGCTGGCGGTATGACCGCCCACGATATAGGGCTCCGTGCCCTCAATCTCCACATTCTGCTCACTGGGATTCTTGCCTGCCTCCACCCATTTTAAGGTCTGGCTGGGTGCCATGTTGAGATAAGCCTTCCGCAGAGATTCATCCTGCTCCTTTGTGATGCCTTCCGTCCGCAGATAGCAGGGACCGCGGCCTTCTAAGTTTTCCTTCACAGTTCCGTACACCCGCTGGGAGGTGGTCAGTCCGTATTTATCTTCGTATACTTCTCCAAGAGAATTGACCTGCTTCGCTCCTACACCCTGGGCAATGGTGCCGGTGGGGGCGATGGTGTCCTTGCATCGAAGGGCGATGAACCGCATCTCAAAGGTGGTCATCTCCGCTCCCGCCCGGATTCCCATGGCGTAGCCCGCGCCGGTGTTAAAGGGCGGATACCACATTTTATGTCTGGAAAATCCCGGATTGTTGGGCCGGTACAGCCCTGCTGCCCCGCCGGTGGCGATCAGCACCTTTTTCGCCCGGATCTCATAGGCTTTGTTCTCTGCGATAGAAAAACCAAAAGCTCCCTGAATCTGGTTATTTTCCACAATATAGTCTGTGATATTCAGCTGATTGATCACCGTAACATCGTCTAATTTGCTTACCGCATCTGCCAGCAAGGGCTTAAAATTTTCTCCATTGATCTTGATATTGCGGTTGCCTCTGGCCACGTATTCACCATTCTCATCCTTTAAGATCACAAGCCCCAGCTGCTCCATTTTCGCTGTCACCCGGTTTAAGCCCTCGGACATGGACAAAAGCAGATCCTGTCTTACAATGTGATCTGCATCCTTATCCGCGTAATCTACATAATCCTGTGGCACACGGCCTTTGGTAATATAGGCATTTAAGGCATTGACACCGGCAGCCAGACAGCCGCTGCGTTTGATATTAGCTTTTTCCGCAATAATCACAGAGTAACCGGAATGCTCTCTTATGGTCATAGCCGCGTAACATCCGGCGGTGCCGCCACCGATGATCAGGATATCCGTATGTAATAGTTCCTTTTTGTCAATTCTCATGAAAGTATTCTCCATAAAAGTCTTATGTATTTTAACCTTTTCCCATCATACTCCTTAATTCCTATTATGTCAATATGATTTATGGGATTATATGTAAAAGACATCGTCCTCCTGCATCTCACGGTTCTCCACCAGGTAGGTCTGCTTCTCATCAAAAATATACAGGCGGTAGATCAGAACGTACACCGTTTCGCCGATGGCAACGGGATCTTTCTCCAGGGAACGCTCTGCCACGATCTGGATGCCGTCGATATCCACCACAATATCCAGATGATTTCCCCGGAAAACCACATCCTTCACCACTCCCTTTTCCGTGGCACTGATGTAGCGCTCCGGCTCGCTTCTGGAAAGGCGGATAAATTCCGGCCTTACGACTGCCTGCGTGGCGCCGGGCACCGGGTCAAAGCCCCGAAGTTTCTCATAGTGTTCCACCACAGAGGAGCGGCCGATAAACTGCGCCACGAAGGGAGTGTCCGGGGATTTGTAGATTTCCATAGGGGAGCCCATCTGCTCGATCCCTCCGTGATTAGTGATAATGATCTCGTCCGCCACCTCCACGGCCTCGTCCTGATCGTGGGTAACAAAAATGCTGGTAATTCCAAGCTTTGTCACCATATCCCGCAGCCAGGTTCGAAGCTCCGTGCGGACTTTCGCATCGATGGCTGCGAAAGGCTCATCCAAAAGCAGTACCTGGGGATTTGGTGCCAGGGCTCTGGCAAAGGCCACCCTCTGGCGCTGCCCGCCGGAAAGCTGGTTGGGATAACGCTTCTCCATACCGCTTAAGCCCGTCAGCTCCAACAGTTCTGTCACCCGTTTTTTGATCTCCTTTTTGGGTACTTTCCGAAGTTCCAGACCAAAGGCCACGTTATCGAACACGGTCATATACCGAAACAGTGCGTAATTCTGAAACACAAAACCGATGCCTCTCTTAGCCGCCGGAACATCATTCACCCGCCGTCCGTCAATAAAGATATCCCCGGAATTGGGAGTCTCCAGCCCGGCAATCATGCGAAGCAGCGTGGTTTTTCCACTGCCGGAGGGGCCTAAAAGCGCCACAAGCTTTCCCTTTTCGATGCCAAAGCTGACGTTATCGGAGGCCTTGAAATCCCCGTAGGTTTTTATAATATTCTTCATCTCCACGTACATGGTTTTTTCTCCTCATATCCTACACCACCCAGACGACTTTGCCACCGGGCAGATTTTTCTTCTATCCTCTATGGAATGGTTCACGTTTCTGCTCACCCCCAGCAAATCACTTGCTGATTAACGGGAAGACAAGGTATAAATACAGTTAATTCATATGGTATATCACTTCTTAGCGTATCTGGTTTTTTCCCGATACTCGAAAATGTTCCGAACCAGCAGAACCGCCACCGCGATCAGCACCAGAATCGATGACACCGCAAAAGCCGCAGTAATGGACGTATCCGTGCCGGACATATACAAAGCATCGATTTCCAGCGGCAGGGTAAAGGTCTGCCCTCTGGTCTTGGAAAGGGCGTTGACCGCGCCAAACTCTCCCAGTGCCCGGGCCGTGCAGAGAATAATTCCATAAATCAGACCCCATTTCATCTGGGGCAGAGTAATTCTCCGGAAAATGGTAAATCCTCCAGCCCCCATCAGAGCCGCCGCTTCCTCCTCATCTTTTCCCTGGGCATTCAGAATGGGAATGATTTCCCGGGACACAAAGGGAAAGGTCACAAAAATCGTTGCCAGCACCACTCCCGGCAGGGCAAAGGTAATACGGATGTTGGTTCCCAGCAGATGGTTGATGGCACGGATACCGGGATAGGTCCATCCCAGCCTTCCGAAAGTCATAAGAAACGCCAAGCCCACGATGACCGGGGAAATGGAAAAAGGAATATCGATGATCGTCGCCAGCACCTGTTTGCCCCGGAAGGAAAACTTCGTCAAAAGCCATGCGGCCGCCACACCAAAGAATGTGTTTACCATCACGGCAATGACCGTTGCAAGAAGCGTTACTCCAAGGGCGCTGCGGACATACTCTGTGGAAATGGCCTGCAGATAAAATCCCAGCCCTTCTTTCAGCGCGGAAAAAAGGATGGAGAACAATGGAATGATCAGCATCACTGCAATGAAGAGCACGCTGATGGTAATCAGTATGAACTTTGTGATCTTTTTTCTCTTCTCTTCACTCTTTTGATCCATGGAAGGTTTCTCCTTGTATTTTATATCAGGTTCGTTCTGGCAGCCTGCCGCATCTGTACAATATTCACGGCGAACAGCAGCCCAAAGGATAATATCAGCATCACCAGTGCAATGGCCGTAGCGCTGGCATAATCAATGTACCCCAGCTTCTGCATGATCACATAGGAAATCACCTGGGTCTGGTCTTTTGCGCTGTTGCCGGATATGTAGATGACGCTGCCGTACTCTCCCAATCCTCTGGCGAAAGCAAGTCCAAAGCCAGTCAGAATGGCCGGCCGCATCTCCGGCAGCAACACCTTGAAAAAGGTCCGCATTCTGGAAGCTCCCAGCATAAAGGCAGCCTCCTCATACTGGTTGTCCAGTTTCTCCAGCACCGGCTGCACCGCCCGGATCACAAAGGGAATGCCGATAAAAATCAGTGCGATAATGAGTCCCAGCTGGGTGTAGGCCACCTTGATGCCAAGAGCCGCCAGGGGCTTTCCGAAAAATCCATTTTCCGAATAAAGCTTGGACAACGTAATGCCCGCCACGGAAGTGGGCAGGGCAAAGGGAAGCTCGATAAATCCGTCCAGGATCCGTTTCCCGGGAAAATCATACTTTACCAGCACCCAGGCAATGATGGTGCCAAACACACAGTTCACCAGTGCTGCCGCCAGGGAACAGAGGATGCTGGTGCGGAACGCATGCAGTACTGTGGGCTTTGTGATCAGCCGGAAAAATTCCGACGGCGAAAGCCTTAAGGCATACACCAGAACCGATGCCAGTGGAATCAGCACGATCAGGGAAAGCATCGTCACCGTAATTCCCAATGTCAGATGATATCCCGGAATCACTCTCACTTTTTTTGTCTTTTTAGTAGTTGTAGATTTCATCAAATATCGCTCCGTCATCAAAATAGGTCTCGTAAGCCTTGTCCCAGCCACCGTAATCCTTTATGCTATACAATTTCATGGTAAGGTCAAACCGATCCTCATAACTTTTAAGAATCTCCTGACTGCTGGGGCGGTAACCGTAATCTGCCACAAGGCGTTGTGCCTCATCACTGTAGAGATACTGAAGATACTCCCTGCTGACATTTTCCGTACCATTTGCCCTCACATTGTCATCCACCACCGCCACACTGGGCTGGGCAAGAATACTCACAGATGGGGAGATCAGCTCATATTTATCTGGGTAGCTTTTCATGGTGGTGATTGCCTCATTTTCCCAGGCAATCAGTACATCCCCTTTTCCATTTTCCACAAATGTAGTAGTGGAACCTCTGGCTCCGGAATCCATCACCGAAACATTTTCATAGAGCTGTTTCATGAATTCCAGTTCTTTCTCAGAATCCTGAAACTGCTCCCTGGCATAAGACAGGGCCGCCAGGAAATTCCAGCAGGCACCGCCGCTGCTCTTGGGGTCCGGCGTGATGACATCCACGCCCTTTTTCACCAGATCCGGCCAGTCATGGATCTCTTTGGGATTGCCTTTCCGAACCAGAAACACAATGGTAGAAGTGTAAGGAGCAGAGTCCTCTGCGAACTCCTGCTGCCACCCCGGATCAATCAGCTGTGTACGCTCAATCAGGGAAATATCATGCTCCAGTGCAAGGGTAACCACATCCGCATTACAGCCCTCCACAACGGAACGGGCCTGTACTCCGGAACCACCGTGGGACTGGATCACATCCACCTTTTCCCCGAAATTTCTCTCATAGTATTCTTCAAAAAGCGGGTTGTAGGCCTCGTAAAACTCTCTGGTAGGATCATAGGAAACATTGGTAATGGTAAGTACCCCATCCTTGTTCGTCCCGCAGCCTCCCAGAAGAAGAACCGCCGCAAAAATCAGCACCAGAACCGCTTTTTTTCTTCCTTTTCTCATAGCTTTTTGCCTTTTCTAGTCGTTCATTGTCTGAAACAGGGAGGTGGAAAGATAGCGTTCTCCGGAATCCGGCAGAAGCACCACAATCTGTTTCCCCTCGTTTTCCGGCCGTCTTGCAATCTGCTCCGCCGCTGCCAGTGCCGCCCCTGAGGAAATTCCCACCAGAAGTCCGTCCGTCTTCGCCACCTTCCGGGACATTTCAAATGCATCTTCATTTTGCACTGTAATAATTTCATCCATCAGATCTGTCCTCATAACCTTCGGAATAAACCCTGCTCCGATTCCCTGAATCTTATGGGGACCCGGCTTTCCGCCGGAGAGAACCGGAGAATCTGCCGGTTCCACTGCGACGATCCTTATGTCAGGGTTCTTTTCCCGCAGACCTTCCGCCGTTCCCGTCAGGGTTCCGCCGGTTCCCACAGAGGAAACAAAAATATCCACCTTGCCATCGGTATCCTCCCAGATTTCCTGCGCCGTTGTCTCCTTATGGATGGCAGGGTTCGCCGGATTCTCAAACTGCTGGGGAATAAAAGCATTGCCATATTCCTCCTTCAGCTTGGCGGCCTTCTCAATGGCACCTCCCATACCGGCTCTGCCCGGTGTCAACACAATCTCCGCTCCAAGCGCCCGCACGATTTTCCGCCGCTCCACGCTCATGGTATCCGGCATGGTCAGAATCAGCCGCAGTCCCTTGGCAGCTGTCACGAAAGCCAGACCGATACCGGTGTTTCCGCTGGTTGGCTCGATGATCACCGTATCCTGATTGATCAGACCATCCTGAATTCCCTGCTGGATCATGGCATAGGCAACACGATCCTTCACACTTCCCAGAGGGTTGAAATATTCCAGCTTAGCCACGATTCTGGCCTTTAGGCCTTCTTTCTTCTCATAGTTTGACAATTCCAACAGCGGTGTGTGACCAATCAGTTCTGTCAGTTGTCTTGCGATTTTTTCCATATATGTATGCTCCTATCTCCGTATATTGATCCACGTATACTGATCCACGTATCATTTGTCCTTGATGAATGAACCAGTTTCTATGATATTCCAGTCATCTTTTTCCAATATGGTACTATCATACCCTTAAATTCCTATTATGTCAATATGATTTATAGGTTTATTTTCCCCAGGACTTGTTTTGCGCAGGGGAATTGGGCGATGACGCCATATTTGCGTGCCTGCCGCCCATTTTTTTGGGTCTAATGGCTGTATTTTGGGCTGCAGAACTTGATTTTTCTTCCTGCCGCCCAAATTTGGGGCGACAGTGCTCGCTTTCTTCCTCTAGCGCCCATATTTTGTATTGGCTGCCCATTTCTAATTCAAAAATGGGCGATAGAAGCCTTTTTCCAACTCTACCGCCCATTTTGTCTGATCCGATGCCTGCATTTTGGGCTCCAGAACGTGATTTTTCTTCCTGCCGCCCATTTTTTGGGGCGACAGTGCTCGCTTTCTTCCTCTAGCGCCCATATTTTGTATTGGCTGCCCAAAATCCCTAAATGAATACATATGTAACG
>ONEJ01000089.1 GCA_900316805.1 uncultured Lachnospiraceae bacterium | reverse complement strand
TCTGTATATTTATTACGGTTATTCTATCATAAAATCATGCATAGATACATACTAATTACCCACATGAAATAGCGAAAGGCCAAATTTTTTCCATAATGATTCTCCATCGTCGACAGTTAAAAAAATTATTCAAATCTACAAATGGGAATTGACCAAGCTCTTTGAGCGAGGGGGCCTACCCGAAGAACAGGAAAATACCTCGAACATGTGAAATGAATATCTGTCCATCGATCATACTAACAGTTCATTGGTCTCTTATAATACGTCTCTTTTTTCATTCTTCTGCCCTTGATATCGTAAAATAATCTATTTGGGCAGAGAAATATTGCTTAAGTTCCTGTTTTGTCTGCCCAAAACACCTGCATTCATTATCGTTGGGCAGACAAATCGTCCAGTTCTTCACATTTTCTCTGCCCAAAATATCATAATTCTCTATCTTTGGGCAGAAATGCTACAGATATCATTATATTTTGCCAATCCTACGCAAGATATTATCTCTCTTTTGGGCATATTTTTGTCCTTATAGTAAGAATAAATATATTTTCTCATTCATCTACTCATTTGTAATATAGTTTCCATCAAAAAATAATAGTAGACGGAACCAGCAAAACCACAAGCTGAATTACCATGACAACCAGTGTCACACTCCCGATTACACCATCCGAACTATGCACAAAAGGCAACTGTACGATTATGGTTGGAATCAGCAAAATCATTCCGGCCTTTACCCAGATGCGACCACAATAATCATGAGCAAACTTCCAAGTATCCATATTTTTCATGGAACGACTGGTGCGATATCCATAGAGCCCATTAATTTCCTTGGGCGGATGCTTGTACATCAGATATCCGCTAATTACCATAAGAAGTGGTATTAACATATTGCAAATAAACATAGAAATCCAAAACCACATAGTTCCCGCCCTCCTTTCATTATCTACCCTAAAGGGGAGAGTCAAACGATATTCCTTACTGAATTTCATCTTTAATCAGTTGCAATACTTTTGTTTCTCTCTTAATCATAATCTCATTAAAATAATCTTCGCTTTTATATGCTGAATTCATATGGATTGCCTCATCTAAATCCACAAATCTGAGAACAAAACCTGCTTCTGCTTCATAATGATCCAAATTTTGTGCAACAATCTGATCTGTTATTTTACATATGTAATAAAAATTATCCTGCTCAAAGATTGTATGTGGTGAGACATTACTTTTCTGGCGGCGCATTACACTTCCAAATTCACAGATAGATTCCGGTATAACGATTAGTCCGACCTCTTCCCTTACTTCTCTGATAAGTGCGTCTTTTGGATCTTCATTCTCATGAATTCCGCCACCCGGAAATTTATAGTATTTTTCATTCTTACTGTACACAAGGGCTATCTTATTGCCATCTCTAAAAATAATACCCCTTGCAGATGGTCTGGAAAATACACGATTACAATCCTCATAATCCTTTAAATCGATTTCAAATAATTGTCTCACCATTTACCTCCAAATCAAACTGATTTTTTATCATCTTTTCATTTTCACCATCTTCAAACAAGAATTTGACTAAAATTATTTTGCGTTCCTATACGAAAGCAGGATATGGCTTGGTGCAAACAATATTGATACGATAACCAACAAAATTGACCGACTCATAATTCCACTAAACAGGAACATAGCTGAAGGAATAATAGACAGTGCCAGTGCTCTGAACATGCTGCTATTCTTAAAGCAAATTATCCAGATTGCACAATAAAGTATTACTAATATTGTATCCACAATAAGGTATATTGTAAATGCTTCATCAGACCACCACCCAAACCATGTTCCGGGAATGTTAATTATCATAAAACCAAAGCATCCAAACCTTCCTATTTGTTCTGCAACCTCAACAAATTTATTGCTCCATTTGTTTTCAAAGCCCTCTTTGCACCTAATTGCAAAAATAATATTTGGTATCATAATGACTGCAATCATTATCAGTCCGAATACGTTTAACCAATCCATATATTCTCCCATAAATTTCGATTGTATCAATTCTACAACTTAAGATCACCTAATAATTCTAAAAATTTCCTGTCATTCATCCATTCGTTAGTTATGTCTTGAATTGCATATAGCAAATATATTTGTTATCACTAAGAAAATAAGAATTCACCAAATTGACAAATATCATACTACTATTTTTTCCACAGAAAAACGCCCCTTCATGAGGTAGATACCCAAAACACCGTTGAATACAACCGCCGAAAATGTACTGAATCTTTCAAACAGTCCAAATACCGCCTTAGGCAATAAAGCAGTACCTATTGGTCCGATGAGCATAGCCGCAAGACACACGATTGCCCATATGCTAAGAGATTTTATTTTCTCCCTTCTGGCTCCGATTGCCACCATCACCAAAGAAACCAATGAAAATACTACGACCAATACCGTCACTGCAAATGCATCACATTCTGCGGATTTGACGAGGGTGCATCCTTAACCCACGGAAACAGACTATAACCTACATTACATGCCCATTCCATGGCCGCAAAAAAGTAAATCCCAAGCTTCAACACTTTCGATTTGCAGCCTGCTGCTCCTACGCAAACCGCCATAATCGAAACTAATCCACATGGTCCAAATAATGCATTCAGCTGACCGGCAAGTCCTTCGGAAGGTGCTCCTTCTGCACTCAAATCACTGACTGCCATACTCAGCCAATCATATCCCGGATACGCAAGTGGCGAAAACACTACCATTGCTGTGTATGACAACAAACTTATGATTCCCAATATTCCAAGCATTCTTAATCTTTTTTCTATCATACTTCATCACTCCTCTGTCATGAATCCCTGTGCCCATCAAATCCAATTTTATGAACTGCAAATCTTTCAATAGTGTAGGTTACTAATCCACAAATTCCCATTACAAAAATCTATCCGCCGTAATCTCTATCTGATTTCCTTCCGGATCAAGAATACAGCTTTCGTAATAGCCATCCCCTGTTGTACGGGGATCGCTGATGACTTCGTATCCGTCATTCCTTAATTGCTCTGTAATTCTATCCACATCCTCTTTTCCTCCAACGGAAAATGCAATATGTATCAATCCTGTTCTCTTTCGAAACTTTTCCACATCATCCATTTGGGTATTATTCATGATTTCCAATCTCGCCCCATCCTGGAATTCCAGAAAATAAGAGCTGAAGTCAATCTCTTCATGCACATATTTGTCCCCTGCTTTTGCATCAAAATAGGTTTCAAAAAATTCCTTCTCTTTTTCCAGATTATTTACATACATTGCAACATGTTCAATACGCATACTTTTTCCTCCATAAATTTCAAATTTACTTTCGTTCCTTGCGGTATAAATAAAGTCCGATGACGTCAGCCAGTGCCCAGCCAATAGGAATGGAACACCATATTGCCGTTACTCCCAGCGGAGTATGCGGTGCCAACGTATAGGATAAGATCACGCGCGTCCCCAATGATATGACGGTAAGCAGCAGGGAAATATGCGGTAGGTTTATTCCTCTGAAATATCCATACCACAGAAATAACACGCCAATTCCCACATACATTGCGCCTTCAATCCTAAGGTATTTCGCTCCTTCTGCTATAATTTTAATTTCACTCGCATCTACAAAAAGCTGCATAAGATCTGCGGCAAAAAGACAGACCACAAATGAAATTGCAATGCAGAATACAGTAGATACAGCAAAAGAAATGCGTGTTCCTTTTTGAATACGATCTTTTTTGCCTGCCCCGTAATTCTGCGAAACAAATAACGAATACGCATTTCCAAATTCCTGAGCCGGCATATATGCTATGGTATCAATTTTAACAGCTGCGGCAAATGAAGCCATTACGGTTGTGCCAAAGCTGTTGACAAGTCCCTGTATCATCAAGATACCAAAGTTCATCACGGACTGCTGCATCCCCGTAGCAACATCATTTACGATAATTTGTTTCAGTCTGCGGCTATTCCAACCGATTCTTTTGTTATTATCTTTTAGAACAGGCAGCTTTAGCAGCGAATATATCAAAAGCCCTAATCCTGAAACCGCCTGTGCAATGACGGTAGCCAGGGCTGCACCGCCAACGCCCCAGCTTAATCCTACAACAAACCATAGATCCAGTGCGATATTGAGTACTGACGAGCCTGCCAGAAAAACCAGCGGCATAAATGAATTTCCAATTGCTCTCAGCAAATATGCAAAAAAATTATACAGAAACACAAAAATGATTCCGGCAAAAACCACCGTGACATATTCTCCTGTCAGTACCATTAACTCCTTAGGCGTTTGTAATATCCGTAAGATCAATCCCATTCCCGGATAAATGATAACGGAGATTACTGCAGAAACAGCAAGAATAAACCAAAAGGAAAGCCCTATATCCTCTTTCAGTTTCTTTTGATTTCCCTCACCGTAGTCCTCTGAGAAAAAAGCACCGCTCCCCATACAAAGCCCTATGATGATGGAAGTAATAAAAATCATAAGCGTATAGGCAGAACCGACGGCTGCCAGGGCGTCCGCTCCAAGACATCTCCCTACAATAAGAGTATCCACAAGGTTATATATTTGTTGCAGAAGATTTCCGGCAATCATCGGCAGCGAAAAATTCATTAATTTTTGAAAAATTTCCCCTTGTGTCAAGTTTATTTCCTTCATTGATATACCTCAAACAAATCAAGTGCTATTAAAAGAATTATACCGCTTCTCTACTCATTCGGCAACGCTCCCTAAAAGAGAACGGTAGAAAAAGCAACCTCACTATCGTATACTATAAGCATAAAAACCCATGGATTTGTGAGGTGATCATTTGAATTCTAAGAGACAACGCTGCTTCAACACAACAGGAACCTGTGATCCAAAGCAGCACTATATGGTGCGTCTGGATAAACGGCTTACAGAAATAAAGGATCTCGTAGATAATGGCAAGTATTTTACCATCAATCGCGCAAGGCAGTTTGGCAAGACAACCACACTGCAGGCACTGAGTGAATATCTGAATCATGACTATTTTGTTGTCAGTATGGATTTTCAGATGCAGATGAGTAACGCAAAATTTCAGACAGAAAACCGCTTTTCTCTTGCTTTTGCCAAGGCATTTGTGAATTCATTTCAAACAAATCCTGACAATAAAACAGCAGAAAACAAATCTGCTCTCACAAAATTTGAAGCCAGCTGGCAGTCCGATCCCGATGAATATGAACTGGTGGAGCTTTTTCAATCCCTTAGTTTGCTTTGTTCCGAAATGAGTACTAAAGTCGTCCTCATCATCGGTGAAGTAGACAGTGCGACAAACAACCAGGTATTTCTCGATTTTCTTGCACAGTTACGTGGGTATTATCTGAACCGGAACAGATTTTCCACCTTTCAGTCTGTCATACTGGCAGGCGTATGCGATATCAAGAATCTAAAGAGAAATCTGCGTCCGGAGGAAGAGCACAAAGATAACAGTCCATGGAACAGGAAGTCTATGACTACACTGCAGGTTATCCATATCTGGTGTCCCGACTGTGCCAGATTCTTGAAAAACAATACCAGAAAGATACCGAAAAAGATGTATGGTCTCATAAAGGACTGCTGAATGCAGTCAGAGCAATTGTAACAGAGACAAACTCCCTATTTGATGACATGTCAAAAAAAATAAAGGATTTTCCGGAGCTTCGCAGTTTACTTTATGATATCTTGTTTTGCGGCAAAAGCATTCCTTATAATCAAGGAACAGAATTGGTGTCTGTAGGCACGATGTTTGGTTTCCTGAAAGATGACGCCGGACAGGTTGCGATAGCCAACCGCATTTTTGAGATATGGCTATATAATTTGTTTATCAGTGAGGAAGCCATTGAAAACAAAACCTACAATGCCGGGCAGAAAGGCAAGGATCAATTTATTAAAAATGATGGCCTGGATATGAAATTAATCCTTAATAAATTTGTACAGCATTTCACAGAAGTTTACGGAAACAGTTCAGAAACTTTTGTTGAAGAAAACGGACGAAAGCTGTTTCTTTTATATATCAGACCACTGATCAACGGAACCGGTAATTATTATATTAAGTCCCGCACCAGAAGCATGGGGCGGACAGACTTGATTATTGACTATATGGGGAAACAATATATTATTGAAATGAAAATCTGGCACGGCGAAGAATATAACAGACGTGGCGAAGACCAGCTGATCGATTATTTGAAGGACTATCATCTAAAAAACGGATATATGCTCAGTTTTAACTTCAATAAAAATAAACTGCCCGGTGTCAAAGAACTGCATTTTAAAAATCAGACCATCATTGAAGCGGTGGTGTAAAATAATTATTGGCTGGGAACTCCCCTAGATGAGTTCCCAGCCACTTTCATCATTCCTCCCGCTTAACATACATCATTCTTTCCAGGAATAGACATATTGGGCAATCCCGGAAAACATCATAAGAACTATCACATAAACCATTTTCTTCCAGACATCCTGCCACGAAAATACCCCTTTAGAGATATCATAGGCACATAGCGATAACAGCAGTATCATCATAAACACAAGATCCGATTTCAGATTCTTTGGTTTTCTTTTCTCCTTTATCATCCAAAACAGGTGGATGATATATGTGGCAAAGAAAATCGCTGAGACACAAAGAAACAGAATAAATACTGTCTCTGTCAGCCAGTCCGCGACCCGGTTCTCTTCCTGAAATACACAGGCCAGCAAAACGAGTAATACAAGTCCCCAGATTCCTATGATATAACGTGCCGTCATATTGATTTTTTTCTTCATACTTCCTCCTACCAAACTTCCCATACCAAAATATTCAAATGTATTCGGCCGTTTCTGCACGAAAATGAGAAATGTTTACATTCCCCGCACCTCTGCCGCAACCGCGATCCCATTTACCACTGCCGGAAGCAACATCCCCGCAGAGATTGGATACAGAAAATTTCCAATGTTCAGCCCGCCACCGGAAATCCCCGCCACCAGACACTGCATTGCAAGCCAAATCACACCAAGGATCAAAAGCAGACGAAATAATTTTCTCCACAGAAAGAAAAGAATGCTCTTTTTGTCCACGGGAAGATACCGAAGTCTCTCTACCACTCGTACCTGTCTGCGCTGCACGTTATCTCCACCGGAAAATCCCCGCATATAAAGATAGGGTCTCATATAGAGGAATGTCCCCATGCAGCCCAGCAGTACAATCATATATCCCATCATTTTATCCAGCTGTTCTCCTCCATATTCCTGCCATGGAATGCAGAATAACGGAGTCTCCACAAATAAAAGAAGACCTGCCACCATCCAGGTGCCAATGCTTTCCACTTCCCAGGTGATCAGTTCCTTATAAAAATTGTGAAGAAGCCGGATCTGCCCTCTGGTGCGGTCTTTTCGTTCCATTTTATAACTTATCTCATCCATTTTTTCATCTCTTTTCCAATCAGTTCTCACGATTTCTCTTACTCTTTTTCACACCCACAAAAACTGTTCTATGCATTCCACAAATCATCGTGATTTTCCCCAAAATACATCATTTTCCCACTCTCCAAAATCCCGATATAATCCATCTGCTTTTTCATCTCTTCCTCCATATGGCTGGTCATCAGCACTGCTGCCTCCTCCTTCTCAATGATCTCATGCAGCAGCTTAAAAAAGTCAATGCGAAACACCGGATCCATCCCCGCCGTCACTTCATCCAGCAGATACAAACGTGGGTGGTGGGCCATGGCAAAGGCCATCTGAAACTTCATCCGTTCCCCCCGGGACATTTTGTAATAGGACTTTCCGGGAGAAACCCCTAGCCTTTCCATGGTCTCAGAAAAAAGCGCCTTGTCAAAATGATCATAAAAATTCTTTAGCAGTTCTACATTCTGCGCACCGGTTCGCTCCTCAAAAAACACGTTGTCCTCCGACACAAACCCCACCTGATTCCGGAAAGCCGTTCCTTTTTGCATCCGTTCCTTTCCGTCAATACGGATGCTTCCGGTATAGCAGTTCTTTTCCCTCATGACATAATTCAGGCAGGTGGTTTTGCCGGCACCGTTGGCTCCCACCAGCCCCATCATATAGCCTGCCGGAAGGGCAAAGCTTATATCCTGCAGTCTGAATTTTCCCATTTTTCCCGTCACATGATCAAATTCCAATACTATAGATTCCATTCCGTATCCACCATCTCCTTTAAATCCTCGCAGCCAAGTCCCGCCTGCTTCGCCTCTGCCACCAGCTCTCCCAACCGCTTTTCCAGCATCATCAGCTGCTTTTCCCTCAGATAATCCGTGTTGTATTCGCAGACATAAAAGCCCTTCCCCACCACGGAACGGATCAGTCCTTCCTTTTCCAATTCCTCGTAGGCTCGTTTCGTGGTGATGACGCTGACGTTCAGTTCTCCCGCCAGCCCCCGGATAGAGGGCAGGGCTTCCCCCGCGGAAAGTTCTCCTGTGACGATGGAATTTTTCAATTGATTCATGATCTGCTCATAGATTGCCAGGGTTCCCTGGGGCTGAATCACAATCTTCAAAGTTTCTCCTCCCATATGTGTCGTGCCTTTCTTTGATTCCATGCTTTTTCAGGCATTCCGTTTCATGACTTTTATATCGTTGTTTTCACTCAACAGTACCATTTCTTTGCCCAATTTAGCCGCCTGAAGATATGTACACATTCCAAGCTGTTTTATCTAATTCAAGCTACATTACGCTAAACAGTCTTCTCATAACACAGTGCTTCCTCCTGCATTTCTTTTAAATATGCCATGTACCGGATGGAAAGCAACAGAATGATGGCTGTCATAATGCCAATGATGATCTGCTCCCATCTATCCTGTGCCAGTACACCTCCGCTCTTTGCTGCGAAAATAAATATTTCTTCCAAAATAAACGCCAGCACCATTCCCATAAAACGCACCATTATTTTCCCCAAATTTTCCACACAGCCGTCTATGGTGTTTTTCGGTGACCCAAGCCCATCCATATCTATGCAGAGTACAGAAAACAAAAAGGTGCTAATGGCACTTCCCAAAGCTCCCAGCCAGTCGTTCCCAAAACCCAGACTACACAGGGCGCCGATTACTGCCAGACTGGTATGGAATCCGATGCGAAACCAGCAAGCTCCCCTGATATAGCTTCGCCGCATGGAACAATCCAGCGGACACAGATACATCATCTTTGGCATCCGAACCGGATTGATGTATGCCACGTAAAAGCACACACCCATGGGAATTGCCAAGGTGTAATAGCAGCACGCCTCCGGGACAGAGTTATAATAGCCGCAAGCTGCCGGCATTGCAATCAGTATATATGGAATCCAGAAGATTGCCATATATAGCTGATTCTTCTGAAGCCCCTCTCCCCGATAACCTGTCAGATATTGTCTTACGATCCAGCGCAGCATGATCTCTCCTCCCTTATTGTTTTTTTCCCTCCGAAGCTCCCTTTTTAAACAAATAAATTGCTTCTACAAAATTCATTACGGAAACAAAGCCCCAACAACAACCGATAAATATTCTGCCATTGAATATGTAATATGTAACAATCGCCAAATAAGCAATACCGGCAAAACAGTAAAACAAATTCCCAAAAAGTTCTATGTAAAAAGTCAGAGTCATTACCGCTTGGTCATAAAATACATCAGTTCCTCAAGGGTAGGAACCCTCACCGTCAGCCCACTTCCCTCAGGCTTGAGAAAACGTCCGATTCCATAGTTGTTTCTAAGCAGCGCCCGGGTGCCGTGTTCCCCTTCCTCCACATGTACCACCAGTTCCTTGTCTATTGCCCGGATCTGCCATTTCTCCCCGGTCACCAAGCGGTAGGCTTCCCGCAGCGTCTCAATATCCCCGGAAAAAATGCTCTTACCATGTTCCAGATAAAGGATATAATCTGCGATCCGGTCCAGATCTTCCGTCAAATGTGTGGACAAGATCACACTTCTTTTTCCATCGGCAATAAATTCCTTCAGCACCTGAAAAAATTCCTTTCGAAATTTCCGGTCAAAATTTCCCGTAGGTTCATCCAGCACCAGAAGCTTTGCATCATGGGACAGAGCAAAGGCAAACTGAAATTTCAGCTTTTCTCCCCGGGAAAGCGTCCGAAACTTCCTCTTTGGGGAAAGCCCAAACCGTTCCAGATATCCTAACAATTTCTCTCTCTTGTATCCCCCAAAAAAACTTCCATAACTGTCTCCGTTCGCCAGCAGAGAAAGCCCTCCATCGAACATATCCTCTAAGAGAACTACCCCTGTCTCATCCCGGATTGCAGGCTCTGCATCTGCATATTTCATTCCATCGATGGCAACTGTTCCCTCACTCTGTTCATACAGACCTAAGAGTACATGCAAAAGGGTTGTTTTCCCGGATCCGTTGGGTCCGATCACCCCAAGGATATACCCTTCCGGAAGTTCCAGAGAAATATCATCTAATCGAAAACTCCCCAACTGCTTTGAAATATGTTTCATTTCCACCAGCATAATTCCTGCCTCCCCTTCAACTTTGACCAATGCATCTAAATCCTTTTCTATATTTGAACTCTCTCCTGCCCCAACGTATACCCTCAACATAATTATAAATAACCAGTAAGCTGATCATCTAATTTGCACATAAATCACTGTACACAATCGCTATCTAAATGGTTGTCATGTATATTTATCTTTTTATCTGTTTTAGCTTTTTATTTGCTCTGATCACTTTACTTGTTTGATTTGTTTTATTTGCTTTGTTTGCTTTGTTTGCTTTGTTTGCTTTTCTTGCTTTACTGTATATAATTATATATACAGTAAATATACGCATATGTCAACCATGGTTTTCTATTTTCTATACATCTATTGCAGTATTCTATCGAATCCATAGAACAAATTTATAACAAAAACTTCCCACATGTATTTTCCCGCAGCCCCGCCTGCCGCCTGGATTCTCCGGAGATGGATAGCGGAACATTTCGCACAAATTGCGTAGATTTGTCAGGTAT
>ONEJ01000035.1 GCA_900316805.1 uncultured Lachnospiraceae bacterium | reverse complement strand
AGTTTTTTTCGGAGGTGCATCATGGCAGTGAATGTGGCAATCGGAATCCAACGATTCGATGAATTGATTGAGAAGAAATGCTTTTATATAGATAAGACGGACTTTATCCGGGAGTGGTGGGAAAGCAACGACAGTGTCACATTAATTAACCGCCCCCGTCGGTTCGGTAAGACGCTGAATATGAGTATGGTGGAGCAGTTCTTTTCTGTGGATTATGCAGACCGGGGAGATTTGTTTGAGGGGCTGTCTATCTGGAATCATGAAAAGTTTCGTGAGATACAGGGAACATATCCGGTCATCAGTTTGTCTTTTGCCAATGTGAAGGAGAAGAGTTATCAGGCTACCAGGAAGAAAATCTGTCAGCTTATGACGAAGCTGTATGCGGAGCATTCTTATTTGTTAGACAGTAATTTGCTTTATGAGACAGACCGGAATTATTTCAGACGTGTTTCTGAGAATATGGATGACAGCGACGCTTCGTTGGCATTGTATCAGATGGCGGATTACCTATATCGATATTATGGAAAAAAGGTAATTATTTTGTTGGATGAATACGATACGCCTATGCAAGAGGCGTATGTAGATGGCTATTGGGATGAACTGGTTGCCTTTACCAGAAGTCTTTTCAATTCCACCTTCAAGACGAATCCATGGCTGGAACGGGGGATTATGACAGGTATCACAAGAGTCAGCAAGGAGTCTATTTTTTCAGATTTAAACAATCTGGAAGTAGTTACGACGACCTCGGATAAGTATGCAACCGCGTTTGGATTTACGGAGGAAGAGGTATTTACTGCATTAGATAAATGTGGCATTTCGGATGAAAAAGAAGAGGTGAAGCGCTGGTATGACGGCTTCATTTTTGGAAACCACACAGATATATATAATCCCTGGTCTATATTGAATTTTCTGGATAAGAGATATTTCACCACCTACTGGGCCAATACCAGCTCCAACAGTCTTGTGGGAAAGCTTGTCCGGGAAGGAAACAGGAACGTAAAAGAAAAATTTGAGGTACTGCTTCAGGGAGAAACTATCCGTACACCCATTGACGAACAGATTGTATATAACCAGCTGGATCACAATGAGGATGCTGTGTTTAGTCTGCTGCTTGCCAGCGGATACCTTAAGGTGCTTGCCTATGATAGGATGGAACTGCTTGCTCCGGGACAGGAGCAGATGTATGAACTGGCACTGACGAATTATGAAGTGGAGCGTATGTTTCATGGCATGGTGCGCGGCTGGTTTTCAGAAGTAAAGAGCGACTACAACGATTTCGAAAAGGCTTTATTATTGGGCGATTTGGATGCTATGAATGAATACATGAACCGGGTTACCTTGAATACCTTCAGTTATTTTGACACTGGAAGCAGACCATCGGGGGAGGAACCGGAGCGTTTCTATCACGGCTTTGTTCTAGGACTGATGGTGGATATGCAGGATCGTTACCGGATTACTTCCAATCGTGAGAGCGGATTTGGAAGATATGATGTGGTGCTGGAACCGAAAGATCCCCAGTTGAATGATGCTGTGATTCTTGAATTTAAGGTGCGAAACCGGAGACGGGAAAACGATCTGGAGGAAACAGTGCAGGCTGCTTTGGATCAGATCAAGGATAAATGTTACGAGGCGGATTTGATCGCCAAAGGAATTACGGCAGAACGTATCCGTAAGTATGGTTTTGCCTTTGAGGGAAAGCAGGTGTTGATCGGACAATAAATGATCAGGGCAGACCCCATCCTTGGTTAATGCGCATAAAAAAGGAGGACATATTGTTGTCCTCCTTTTTTGCAGGAGTAACATACAAACATTGACTTGCACCTGTTGTACCGGGAGCAATAGCGGAAGAAGAAAATCGTGAACAAGCCATAAACCAACTACATACAGAAATCAGAGAACTGGAGTGTTTATGCGGATTCCGTCAAGCGGCGAGCAGGAGAGGAAAATGTTGTATTGTTGACGATTCAGGATTTATTTCTATCATAAGGGACTTTCGTCTAAGCAGATTCATGTTTTCATTCCCACCAAAAACTGCTATACTAATCAATAGAAGATTGGTATAGCAGTTTTTTTTGGCGGATTATGCAGACCGGGGAGATTACTATGACAAAGAGAGGACAACACAGATGAAAAAAGCAATAAGACACATGGTATTCGTGATGACGTTTTTACTCTGCATCACATACGGATCCAGCATGGTACAGGCAGAGGACAAGACAATCACGGTAACCGATGAGGGCAGCGCAGAAGTGGAGCTGGTGGTGGGAGACACCGGAAAAATCCTTCCATCCATAACGCCATCTTCAAGTGCAGGCTCCGGCAGCGATTCGGGGAACGGTGTATATTATTATGACTGGTATGAAGATGATTATGAAGAGGATTATGTAGATGTGGCAGAGGAGACCCCGGTGCGCTTTTCCTACACCCTCAGGGATCATTACTGGGGCTCTGAAGATCATTGTATTACCATAGATGAGAGCGGTAATTTCAAGGCCGTTAAGGCAGGCACGGACACGGTGGAGGTGTATGGCTACGGCGCCAGTGGTGCGGAGGTTTTCGAGGCAGAGGTTTATTTTACTGTCCATATCGACATGAGCCAGGTCTCCCTGAAAAAGACTGAGCTGACGGGATATCTGTTTGAATCGGCCAGATATGGAGACGAGATCTGGTATCAGCCGGCGAAACTGGAGATTCCCATCAGCAGCCCGGTGGTTCTGGATGAGGACACCATGGGACTGGACGTAAGAAGCGAGTCTTCCAACAGCGAAGTGTGGGTTTATGCTTCTGTGACGGATAATAAGCTTAGTCTGGAACTCAGTGCATCGAAGAAGTGCAGCACGAACCTGACCATCACCATGGGAGGCAAGGACTTTAAGGTTCATGTGACTTTGCAGCCGGTAAAGATTTTCAGCAATTCCTATCTGCTGGAAAAAGGTCACACGAAGAAGTTTACCATAAGCGGTTATTCCGGGAAAATTTCCTGGAGCTCCACCAACCCCAAGGTGGCTTCGGTTACCAAGAGCGGCGTGGTCAGGGGGCGGGCTATCGGAAATGCAGTGATCACGGCGAAGATTGGAGAGCAGCGGGTGGGCTGTGGGGTTTCTGTCACGACAGCGGCCATTAAGAAGGTATGTGCCAGAGGCACGTATATTTATAAAAATTGGAAATACAGTCAGCCCAAGAGAGCGCAGAATGGTTACTATGACTGCAGTGCCCTGGTTTGGAAATCCTACAAGCAGTATACCAAGATAAATTTTGGTTCCGCCTCTTATCCGGGAACCACCAAGACGGAATCCGCCTGGTGCAGGGACCATAAGAAGCTGTTAAAGGGCGGATTTTCCTATAGCAAGATTCAGAAGATGCAGCTGAATCCGGGAGATATTGTTTTTAAATCCGACAACCCGAAGGAGCCTTATAACAGCACGAGCCATGTGGAAATGTTTATCGGATATGCCTGTACCGGTTATGACTCTAATGGGAAACCCCTTGTGATTGATAAGTGGGCTTCCAGAGAGGATGGGTATGGATATTCCTTCGCGGAAGGAGCTATTTGTGCCCGCCCCACCAAGTGACAGCCCATTGGAATCGC
The DNA here is from genome assembly GCA_900316805.1 of uncultured Lachnospiraceae bacterium. Taxonomy (GTDB): domain Bacteria; phylum Bacillota; class Clostridia; order Lachnospirales; family Lachnospiraceae; genus Roseburia. Next base: position 26,179 of record ONEJ01000035.1, on the reverse strand, counting down.
CAAGAGGGCTGTTGCTGCAAGGTTCAACCAGTGGAGAATAGCAGATGAGAGAAGAAGAAAAGAACAATCTGGATCAGCTTTTTAATTTTTTCAGGGAAATCGACAGGGAGAAGTTCATCGGCCGTCAGACCTATCTGTCGGATGGGATGAGAAAGGAAAACGATGCAGAGCATGCCTGGCATATGGCGATTATGACATTGCTGCTCAGCGAATACTCTAACCAAGAGATAGACGTTCTCCACACCATCAGTATGCTCCTCATTCACGATCTGGTGGAAATTGATGCCGGTGACACCTACGCCTATGATGAGGAGGGCAGGAAGACCCAAGCAGACAGGGAGAAGAGGGCTGCCGATCGAATCTATGGTCTGCTTCCCAAAGAGCAGGGAAAGAAGCTCTATGACCTGTGGCTGGAATTCGAGGAGAGGAAGACGCCGGAGGCAAAATTTGCCCGGGTAATGGACAATCTCCAGCCCATGATGTTGAATGCTGCTACGGACGGCAAGGCCTGGGTGGAACATCAGGTGAAGCTGTCGCAGATCTTGAAACGTAACGAACATACTTCGGATGGATCAGAAATTTTGTGGGAATATGCCAGAGAGAATTTCATCCAGCCGAATCTGGATGCCGGGCGCATACGGGAGGAGAAATCAGAGTAAAGGTAACTGTGAGGGTACTGAAGTTACGAGTAAAGAGATAATTAGAGGGAGTTGCACAAAATGTGCAGCTCCCTTATTTCTCTCTATTCCAAAGATTATTTATCTGCCTCCTGTGCTTCCTTATACTTGCGCACGTAACTCTGAATGCGGTCATAAGGATTTAAGAGGTCACTGATGGATGAATCATGGTTTAAGGTATCGATCAGGTATGCGATATATTTACTCATATCACAGCTGATATAGTATTCACGGGACAGAAGCTCCGGTGTCTGGTAGATCAGGTTGGTGGTAACCACGCGATAGATCAGTCCCTCCTGGTAAGCCTTGTCGAAGGAAGCTAGTCCATTGGTGAACAGGCCGAAGGTGGATACTACGAAGATACGGTTTGCCTTACGCTTCTTTAACTCTCTGGCGGTGTCGATCATACTCTCGCCGGAGGAAATCATATCGTCAATGATGAAAACATCTTTGCCCTCTACATTGGAACCTAAGAACTCGTGGGCAACGATGGGGTTGCGTCCATCCACGATCTTGCTGTAATCACGTCTCTTATAGAACATTCCCATATCTACCCCAAGTACATTGGCCAGATAGATGGCACGCTGGGTTGCACCTTCATCCGGGCTGATGATCATAAGGTGGTCGGCATCAATGGTGATATCCTTTACGTTCTTTAAGATGCCTTTGATAAACTGGTAGGAAGGCATAACATTCTCGAAACCATTTAACGGGATCGCATTGACAACCCGCGGGTCGTGGGCATCGAAGGTGATGATGTTGTCGATTCCCATGTTGTAGAGTTCCTGCAGCGCCAGCGGACAGTCTAAGGATTCTCTGGCGGTTCTTCTGTGCTGACGGCTTTCGTACAGGAATGGAAGAATGACCGTGATACGGCGGGCCTTGCCGCCTACAGCAGCGATGACACGCTTTAAGTCTGCGAAATGGTCATCCGGAGACATATGGTTCGTCTGACCGCAGAGGGAGTAAGTCAGGCTGTAATTGGTCACATCTACCATGATATAGAGATCATAGCCACGGACAGACTGGTTGATGACACATTTGGCCTCTCCGGAACCAAATCGCGGATTGGATGGCTCGATGATGTAGCTGTCCTTGTGATAATCCTTGAAAGCAATGTCATTCTTGTGCTGGTGCTCTCTGCTCTCTCTCCAGGTGCTAAGGTATCCGTTGACCTTTTTTCCTAACTCCATGCAGCTGGCTGTCGGGATGAGACCAAGAGTACCCACCGGCATTGTTTCCAAAATTCTTTCATCGTTTGGCATTGATTTTATCCTCCATTTTGCTTATGTATGTGGAATATTGTGTATGAATAAACCCATAGGGGATTATTGGCTATCGTGGCTGTCTGCGCTTCTGGATGCGGATGTCAACCTTCGAAAAGAGATTGATCAGCGTGTAGGCATCACAGATGCGGGAAAAGGTACGTTCCGAATAAGTGTCCACCATCTGGTTTAAGCTCAGGTTGGTGGAAATGATCGTGGATTTCTGCCGCAGCAGGCGCTCGTTGACGCACAAAAACAGCTGGGAGGTGGTAAAGGAGTTACAAAGCTCCGTCCCCAGATCATCGATGACCAGAAGATCACAGTCGAAGATATTCTGGTGTGTGGCAATGGCATCGGCGTCCTTTTCAAATACGCCTTTGCTTAATATATCAAATAATTGGAATGCTGTAAAGTAAATCACGGAATGTCCCCGGTTCAAAAGCTCCTTGGCGGTGCAGTTGGACAGGAAAGTTTTCCCAACACCGGTTTTCCCGTAGATAAAGAGGTTTTTGGGCTTATGGTCGAAGTCCTCCACAAAGCTTTGGCATGCTGCCACCGCATTTATGGCGGTGTCATAGGACGACAGACCGGTGGCGGGACTGATATCGTCCTTCGCATAATAATCATAGGAGAAGGTATCGAAATTCTCCCGGGTAAGCACCTGTCTGATGTTAGACTGGTCGTAGACCGTGTTAATGATGGCCTGCTTGAAGCAGTGGCATTTCTCAGAGCCCATGTATCCGGTATCCTTACAGTCCGGGCAGGTGTAAATTGGTTCGAGATAATCACAGGGATATCCCGCATCTAAAAGCAGGGCCGTCCTTTCCCCGGAGAGGGAGGAAAGCTCTGCCTTCAGGCTGCGGAGGGCATTGGAATCTCCCTCCAGCAGGAGCCTTGCCTTCTGCACGGCGGCAGAGGCTACAGAGGCATCAATTTCCCGAATACGTGGAATTCTGGCATAGACCTCCTTTTTGCGCTCCTCAAGCAGATGCCGGTTGTTCAACTGGTGCTTGTCATATTCACGCATGATCTCGTCATATTGTGCGTTTGAAAGTGGCATGGGAACCTCCTAAGTCATTGGCTTTCTGTCAGTGGACAGAGGAGGAAAGAAGCATTTCCTCCAGATTATCGTAATCATACTCCCGGGAGCTGAAATTGTTAAAGCTGTTTTTGCGCGGGGGCTGGGTGGTTTTTACCGAAACCTTGCGCTTTTTGCTGTAGGCTGCATCCAGATTTTGAATATCCTCAAGGGTATGTACATTGCTGTTATACCAGCTGGAAAGAATGGAGTCCGTATACTCAAAGCTGGGCTGGTGGGTGGCCGTGATGGTACGTCTGCAGGCCTCCTGAATGATGGGAAGGTCAAAGGCATACGCCTTCGTCCATTTCCGGATAAAAGAGGTCTCCGCGTCCACCAGACTTCTGCCGTTGATGCCCAGGGCCTTCATAACCCCGTAGTAGACCTGATTGTGGACGGAGGCCTCCTCTCTGGCAGCCTCCACGGTGGTAATGTTCTTCTGATGCCAGCTTAATGCTACCTTATCCATATAGCGGATGCTGGAATGTCCCTTGCTGATGCAGTACTCCAGCAGGTAAACGATAAGTTCCGTAGAAAAATGAAGATCCTCGTGCCAATAGAGAATGGTATTCATATCATTCTCGCTGAGGGGATGCTTCATGTATGTCTCGGCAATAAAAAATAATTCGGAAATGCTTTCGTTTTTTTGAAAAGCAGCCATCTCATCCGGCGTATAGCGGTGCTTAGCCGGAGCCGGGGAGGTGGTTTCCGATGCTGCCGTTTGTTTGACAGCCGTCACAGCGGCTTTGACAGCTGCAGCTTTGGGCTGTGAAGCCGGTTCTTCTTTGACCACTGCCGGTGCAGCAGTCTTCGGCATCGGAAGAAAACTGATGCCGCAGATTTCACCTTCAGGGCTTTCTTCCAGCGCAAGAAGCCCCACCCGCTGCCAATAGCGCAGGGCTCTTGTCACATCCATCTCCGTATTGTTCAGCTTATCTGCAATTGCAGAAATTGTACAATTATATGCATGAGAATGGATGCATCGTAATAAATATAAATATACCTTAACAAATTCACCGTTGGCTTCCGGCATGAAGTCATCGATGAACTGGTTAGGAATCACGGTTTGTGTGCATGGATAATCACTGTGAAGATGAATGTCTACCATAGTATAACCTCTGTTCTGATCAATTATTGCATGAGTGATTATAGCACAACCATTGATGGAATGGAAGAAGAAAAAAGTAAGCAAAGCCTTGAAAATCAAGGCTTTGTAAACATGAAGCACCCTATGGATAATGTGGATAATGTGGATAAGTTATTTGCCAAGGAGTGCTTCGCCGATTTCTACTACATTTCCGGCACCCATGGTTATCAACAGGTCCTGGTTGACACAATTTTTTAATAAAAATTTTTCAATCTCCTCAAAGGACGGAAAATAGTAAGCTTCCGTGCCCTTTGCCTGCAGGCGGGACAGGATATCCCTGGAACTGATGCCGAAGGTGTTCTGCTCTCTAGCTGCGTAAATGTCTGCCAGAACAACCACATCTGCCATGGACAGTACATCTGCGAAATCTTCCAGAAAAGCCTTGGTTCTGGAGTAGGTGTGGGGCTGGAACACAAGCACAAGCCGCTTGTGGGGGTAATTCTGTGCAGCCGTCAGGGTGGCGGCAATCTCCGTTGGGTGGTGCGCATAGTCGTCGATGATGGTGACACCGTCCACACAACCCTTGTACTGGAAACGGCGGTCGGCACCATGGAAGGAATCCAGACCGGCAGCGATGTTTTCCGGGGAAATTCCCATGGTGGTGGCGCAGGCGATGGCTGCCAGTGCATTGGCTGCGTTGTGGCGTCCCGGAACGGACAGTGTAATATCGACTAACTTCTTTCCCTGATGCATTGCCGTAAAACTTGGACATGCTTTGTCATCGTAGGTCAGATCCTCTGCGTAGAAATCAAAGGATGGATCAAAACCGTAGGTAATGATCTGCTGGGGAAGACCGGTCACAAGATCTGTATAATCCGTAATCTCACCATTGATGATGGTGGCGCCGTCGGCAGGGGTGTTGCCGGCAAATTTGCGGAAGGAGCAGCGGATATCCGCAAGATCCTTGAAGAAGTCCAGGTGCTCTGCTTCTACATTTAAGATAATACTGTATTTCGGCCGGAAATTTAAGAAGCTGTTGGTGTATTCACAGGCCTCGGACACAAAAATATCGGAGGAGCCCACCCGCAGGTTTCCGCCGATGGAGGGAAGGATTCCGCCTACCGTAATGGTGGGATCCGCCTTGGCGGCCAGCAGGATCTCACTCATCATGGAGGTGGTGGTAGTTTTGCCGTGGGTTCCTGCAATGGCTACAGAATTTGCAAAATTGTCCATGATCTCCCCCAGAAGCTCTGCACGGGAGAGCATGGGAAGCTGCTGTTTCTGCGCTTCTGCAAATTCAGGGTTGTCCGGGTGAATGGCAGCGGTGTAGACCACAACGTCAATGCCGGGAATGATGTTTTCCGCCTTCTGGCCATAGAAAATGCGGGCGCCTTTGGTGGCCAGCGTACGGGTCAGATCAGATTCCTTCGCATCTGAACCGGAGATGGTAAAGCCTTTTTCCAGAAGAATTTCTGCAAGGCCGCTCATACTGATACCGCCGATTCCGATGAAATGAACGTGAACCGGCTGGCTGAAATTTAATTCGTACATGAAGATTACCTTCCTATAGTTATTTTTTTACTATTATACCACTCGGGGGATATTGGTGCATCTGTAAATATATTGTGCAAAGTGCCAAAAAATAGAAAAGAAAAAACGAAAAATTGTGAAATCTGTTGTATGGAGAGAAATGATATGCTATAATATACGTAAGTCATGGAAGTAATAAAAAATTTAGAACAGACGAGGAGTGATAACGTGATTAAAAAAGAAATGATAGCTATGCTTCTAGCAGGCGGTCAGGGCAGCAGACTTGGAGTTCTGACATCGGATGTGGCAAAGCCGGCGGTGGCCTTTGGAGGCAAGTACCGGATTATCGATTTTCCACTGAGCAACTGCATCAATTCCGGAATTGATACGGTAGGTGTGCTGACACAGTATCAGCCTCTCAGACTGAATACACATATTGGAATCGGTATTCCGTGGGATCTGGACCGCAACAATGGAGGAGTGACCGTTCTTCCTCCCTATGAGAGAAGCAACGACAGTGAGTGGTATACCGGAACGGCCAATGCCATTTACCAGAATCTCCGCTACATGGAGAGCTACAACCCGGAGTATGTGCTGATCTTATCCGGTGACCATATTTACAAGATGGATTATGAGGTCATGTTGGATTTCCATAAGGCCAACAATGCGGATGTTACCATTGCGACTATGCCGGTGCCTTTAGAGGAGGCAAGCCGTTTTGGAATTGTCATCGCGGATGAGAATAAGGAGATCATGGATTTCGAGGAGAAGCCGAAGGAGCCCAGAAGCAACCTGGCGTCTATGGGTATTTATATTTTCTCCTGGAAGGTGCTTAAGGATGCCCTGATCGAGCTTAAGGATCAGCAGAACTGTGATTTCGGCAAGCACATTATTCCTTATTGCTTTGAGAAGGAGAAACGCCTTTTTGCCTATGAGTTCAACGGCTATTGGAAGGATGTAGGAACCCTTGGATCCTATTGGGAGGCCAATATGGAGCTGATTGATCTGATTCCGGAGTTTAACCTTTATGAGGAATACTGGCCTATCTATACCAAGTGTGACACCATTGAGCCACAGTACATAGCAGCCGATGGGCATGTGGAGCGATGCATCGTCGGAGAGGCATCGGAGATCCACGGCGTGGTCATCAACTCCGTCATCGGACCCAATGTCTATATCGGGCCGGGTACGGTGGTGCGGGATTCCATCATTATGAAGGACACCTGCATCGGAAGGAATGTGACCATCAATAAGGCAATCATAGCAGAGAACTGCCGGATTGAGGAAGGCGTAAATCTGGGTATTGGTGGTGAGACGCCGAATAAGATGAACCCTAATATTTATGCCTTTGGTCTGGTAACGGTCGGAGATGATTCTGTGATACCGGAAAACGTTAAGGTAGGCAAGAATACTACCATTTCCGGTGTAACCCAGAAGGAGGATTATCCGAACGGCGTATTGGCAAGCGGCGAAGTAATCATTAAGGCAGGTGACAGAGAATGAAAGCAGTAGGAATTATTTTGGCGGGCGGCAATAACAACCGGATGGGTATTCTGTCCAGAAAGCGCGCAATCCCGGCAATGCCGGTGGGCGGAAGTTTCCGCTGCATCGACTTTGCCTTAAGTAATATGAGCAATTCCCACATACAGACGGTGGCAGTTCTGACTCAGTACAATGCCAGATCCTTAAATGAGCATTTGAGCTCCTCCAAGTGGTGGGATTTCGGACGTAAGCAGGGAGGATTATATCTGTTTACGCCTACCGTGACTGCAGACAACAGCGATTGGTACCGGGGAACCGCAGACGCAATGTATCAGAATATTGATTTCCTGAAGAAGCGTCATGAACCCTATGTGATCATTTCCAGCGGTGACTGTGTCTATAAGATGGATTACAACGAGATCCTGGATTACCACATTGCAAAGAAGGCAGATATTACCGTTGCCTGCAAGGACATGCCGGTGGATGTGGATGTGAGCCGGTTCGGTGTGGTCCGGATGAATGAGGATTCCAGAATTACGGAGTTTGAGGAGAAGCCACTGGTGGCGCAGTCCAACACCATCTCTGCAGGGGTCTATGTAATCCGCCGCAGACAACTGATCGAGATTCTGGAGAAATCCGCCCAGGAGAACCGGTTTGATTTTGTATCGGACGTTCTGATCCGTTACCGGAACATTAAGAAAATTTATGGCTTTAAGATCAGGGATTATTGGAGCAATATTGCGACGGTGGACGATTATTTCCGCACCAATATGGACTTCCTTAAGACCGATGTCCGCAATTACTTTTTCCGGCAGGATCCCAAGATTTATTCCAAGGTGGATGATCTTCCTCCGGCAAAATATAACGTGGGTTCTGACATTAACAACAGTCTGATCTCCAGCGGCTGTATCATCAACGGCAGAGTGGAGAATTCCGTACTTTTCAAGAAGGTATTTGTGGGAAAGAACTGTGTGATCAAGAATTCCATTATTCTGAATGACGCCTATATTGGGGATAATACGCATGTAGAGAACTGTATTGTGGAGAGCAGGGGGACGCTCAAGGCCAATACCTACTACTGCGGACAGGACGGCATCCAGATCATTGCGGAAGCGAATGAAAGGTATATGGTATAGTTTGAATTACTAAGGGGGAATTACCAATGCAGATAACTGATATCAGAGTTCGTAAAGTGGACAAAGAGGGGAAAATGAAAGCGGTGGTATCCATTACCATCGATGATGAGTTTGTGGTACATGATATCAAAGTGATTGAGGGGGAAAAGGGGCTGTTTATCGCAATGCCCAGCCGTAAGGCCAGTGATGGAGAGTACCGCGACATTGCGCACCCGATCAATTCGGGTACCAGAGAGAGGATTCAGGAGCTGATCCTGAAAAAATACGATGAAGTCTTGCAGGAGAAGGACTAAACGTATAGAATAGATACGTGGGGCTGTGGAGTAATCCACAGCCCTTTTTTGGTAAGAATAAAAAGGAGAGAATCTGAATATGTTTTTAATTGTGGGTCTGGGTAATCCGGACAGGAAATATGAGAAGACAAGACATAACGTAGGCTTTGATGCCATTGATGCCATTGCGGATCGCTATCATATCCCGGTGAAGGATAAGAAGCATAAGGCCTTGTGCGGCACCGGAGTGATCGAAGGGACGAAGGTCATGCTGGCCAAGCCGCAGACCTATATGAATTTAAGCGGGGAGAGTGTGGCAGAGATCCTTCAGTTTTACAAGCTGGATCCGGATATGGAAATGCTGGTGATCTTTGATGACATCTCTCTGGATCCTGGCAATATCCGCATCCGTAAAAAGGGCAGTGCCGGCGGACATAACGGGATCAAAAATATCATTGCCTGCACGGGAACCCAGGGCTTCATGCGGATCAAGATCGGCGTCGGACAAAAGCCGGCGGGCTGGGATCTGGCGGATTTTGTCCTCAGCCGCTTTGGGGAGGAGGACAGAAAGCTGGTGGATGCAGCCATCGGGGATGCCATGGAGGCTGCCCTTCTTATGATGCAGGGACAGGCCGATGCCGCCATGAACCAATTTAATGCAAAAAAACAGGAGAATTCGTAAATCGTGGAAGTATTCTTGAAACCCTTAGAGGAATTAAGTGAATATGAGATGCTGGAGCGGGCAGCAGAAAAGCCGGGGCTGGTTTCTGTCACCGGCTGTATTGATGCCCAGAAGCCACATCTACTGTATGCCCTGGGACAGAAACGGAAAAAACGCCTGGTCATCACCTTTCAGGAGCAGAGGGCAAGGGAATTGTATGAGGATTATCTGTTCTTTGACCCGCAGGCTGTGTATTACCCGGCTAAGGACGTGTTGTTCTACCAGTCGGACATCCGGGGAAATCTGCTGACGGCACAACGGATCCAGGCCCTTCGGGCAATCCGGGAGAGAGAAAATGTGACGGTGGTCACTACCTTCGACGCCCTCATGAATACTATGGTGCCCCCGGAACGGCTTTGGAACTCTGTTCTTAAGATTGCACCGGGAGATACTCTGGAGCTGGAGTCCCTTACTGCGGAGCTGGTGCGGATGGGCTATGAGAGGGAGTACCAGGTGGACCAGATCGGGCAGTTCGCCATCCGGGGCGGAATCCTGGATATTTTTCCCTTGACGGAGGAGAACCCTGTCCGCATTGAGCTGTGGGGGGATGAGGTGGATATGCTTCGGTCTTTCGATGTAGAAAGCCAGAAGTCCATCGAGAATCTTGAGGAGCTGGTAATCTACCCGGCCTGCGAGCTGGTGCTGTCAGAAGAAGAAAAAGTGGCAGGAATTGAGCGGTTTTTGGCACAAACGGACAAATTTTCTGGGGAACTAAGAAAACAGATGCGAACCGAGGAGGCACACCGGGCTCTTTCCCAGGCAAAAGAACTGGCCATGGAATGGGGGGAACTGTCGGTGACAGCGGGCATGGATGCCTATCTGTCTTATTTCTGTCCGGACAGGGTTGGGCTTTTGGATTATTTCGCTAAAGGGGAGACCTATGTTTTTTTTGACGAACTGCACAGAAGCGTGGAGAGGGGAAAGCAGACGGAACTGGAATTCTCGGAAAGCATGAAGCAGCGATTGGAGAAGGGCTATATTCTGCCGGGACAGATGGAAGAACTGTTTTCCTGTCAGGAAATCATGGGAAAGCTGGCCGGGTATTCCTGTGTGGCACTGGCGGCACTGGATGCGAAGACCTGCGGGCTTACTTCCAACGGCCAGTACGGGATCCATGTGAAAAGTGTCAGCTCCTACAACAACAGCTTTGAGCTTCTGGTTAAGGATTTGACTCATTACCGCAAAAATGGCTACCGTATTGTCCTTTTGTCCGGCTCCAGGACCCGTGCGGGAAGGCTGGCGCAGGATCTCCTGGATGAGGGGCTTGCCGCCTTTTATACGGAGGATTACGACCACGAACTTCTGCCCGGTCAGATCATGGTCTGCTATGGGAAGGTGCGTAGGGGCTACGAGTACCCGATCCTGCAGTTTGCGGTGATCTCCGAGACGGATATTTTCGGCGGGGAGAAGAAGAAAAAGAAGAGGCACCGCACCTACGAGGGGGAGAAGATCCAGAGCTTTACGGATCTGTCCGTGGGAGATTATGTGGTGCATGAGAACCACGGACTGGGCATCTACAAGGGAATTGAGAAAATAGAGGTGGATCACAAGATCAAGGATTACATCAAGATCGAGTACTCCGGCGGCTCCAATCTGTATATTCTTGCCACCCAGCTGGATATGATCCAGAAGTATGCGGGCAAGGACGCCCAAAAGCCTAAGCTGAACCGTCTGGGAGGCCAGGAATGGACCAGAACCAGAAACCGGGTCCGGGGGGCGGTAAAGGAAATCGCCCAGGATCTGGTAAAGCTGTATGCGGAGCGGGAGAAGAAAAACGGCTACGTGTACGGACCGGATACTGTCTGGCAGCGGGAGTTTGAGGAACTGTTTCCTTTTGAGGAGACCCAGGATCAGGAGCTGGCCATTGAGGCCACCAAGAAGGATATGGAGAGCAGCAAGATCATGGATCGCCTGATCTGTGGGGACGTGGGTTACGGAAAGACGGAGATCGCCATCCGGGCGGCCTTTAAGGCGGTGCAGGAAAATAAGCAGGTGGCTTATCTTGCTCCCACCACCATTCTGGCTCAGCAGATTTACGAGAACTTTTCCCAGAGAATGAAGGATTTTCCGGTGCGGGTGGATCTTTTGTGCCGTTTCCGCACAGCGGCCCAGCAGAAAAAGTCCATCGAGGATCTGAAGAAGGGGCAGGTGGACATCATCGTGGGAACCCACAGACTGTTATCTAGGGATGTGGTGTACAAGGATCTTGGGCTTCTGGTGGTGGACGAGGAGCAGCGCTTCGGGGTTGCCCACAAGGAGAAGATCAAGCAGCTGAAGACCAATGTGGATGTATTGACCCTGACGGCTACACCGATTCCCAGGACGTTACACATGAGCCTGATCGGAATCCGGGACATGAGTGTTCTGGAGGAGCCGCCCATGGACCGTGTGCCGATTCAGACCTATGTGATGGAATATAATGAGGAGCTGGTGCGGGAGGCCATTGCCAGGGAACTGGCCCGGGGCGGACAGGTATATTACGTCTACAACCGTGTCAGGGATATAGATGAGGTTACCACGAAGCTGCAGCAGCTGGTGCCGGATGCTAATGTGGCCTTTGCCCACGGGCAGATGCACGAAAAGCAGCTGGAGGATATCATGTACCGCTTTATCAACGGGGAGATTGATGTTCTTGTTTCCACCACCATCATTGAGACAGGTCTTGATATTTCCAATGTCAATACCATGATCATTCACGATGCGGATAATATGGGACTTTCCCAGCTCTACCAGCTGAGAGGCCGCGTGGGACGGTCCAACCGTACCGCATACGCCTTTCTCATGTACCGCCGCAACAAAATGCTCAAGGAGGTGGCAGAGAAGCGGCTGGCGGCCATCCGGGAGTATTCTGATCTGGGAAGCGGCTTCAAAATCGCCATGCGGGATCTGGAGATCCGCGGAGCCGGAAATCTTCTTGGCGCCCAGCAGAGCGGCCATATGGAAGCCGTGGGCTATGATCTGTATTGTAAGATGCTGAATGAGGCCGTCAAAGAGGCCAGGGGAGACAAGGTGGAGGAGTCCTTTGAGACCTCTGTGGATCTGAGGACGGATGCCTTTATCCCTCCTGCCTATATTGCCAACGAATCCAAGAAGCTGGACATCTATAAGCGGATTGCGGGAATCGATACGGATGAGGAAGCGGAGGAGATGCTGGAGGAGCTCATTGACCGGTTTGGGGAGCCGCCGAAATCCGTGCAGACTCTTCTTACCATTGCCAGACTAAAGTCAGAGGCACACCATGTATATATCAAAGAAGTGGTGCAGACAGAGGATGCCTTAAAGCTTACCATGTTTGAGCGGGCACTGATCGATCCGGGCAGAATTCCCCAGCTGATCGCGGCAGAACCGGGGCTGAAATTCACCGCGGATACCCCAAATCCGTATTTTACCTATATTCTGGGAAGAAATTCCAGAGAGAAACACAGGGACGTTTTGGAGGTGTTAAAGCAGCTATTAGAGCAAATGAAGGCCATTTTGCCTCTGAAAAATGTAGAAAATGCTGAAAATGAACAAAGCTCTTGCGGGAAGTGAAAAAAAGCACTATAATATAAGGACGAATGCTCTAAAAAGGTGCAGATTTAGGAGGAAATATGAGAGTAAAGAGATTGGCAGCAGTCCTGATGGCGGGTACCCTTCTGGTATCATCCATGACAGGCTGTGGAATGAATAAAGATGCAGCAGTGGCAACCATGAAGGATCAGGAGGTAAGCCTTGGTCTTGCCAATTTTTACTGCAAATTCCAGCAGGCAAGCTATGAGGATATGTATAAGAGTATTTTAGGTGCTTCCACAGAGGGCAGCATCTGGGAGAAGGATCTGTCCGGCAGCGGCACTACCATGGCAGACAATATGAAGGATTCCGTCATGGAGGAGCTTCATGCCATGTATACCCTGAAGGCTCATATGGCAGATTACAAGGTGGAACTGACAGATGAGGACAATAAGGCCATTGACAACGCCGTAGAGGACTTTATTGCAGCGAATTCCCAGGAAGCCCTTAAGGAGATGGGAGCAGACGTTGAGACTGTTACGGAGCTTTTGTCTCTTTATACGATTCAGCAGAAGATGACCGATGCCATTGAGGCTGAGGCAGATACCAATGTCTCCGACGAGGAGGCCAATATGCGCGGATACAGCATGGTTACTATTTCTTCCACCGATTCGACCGATGAAAGTGGGGATGAGACGGAGGATACCGATGAGGAGAAGGCGCAGTTAAAGAGCAAGGCAGAGAAGATGCAGGAGGATCTGCTGGCGGAGGGGGCGACTCTTGAGAGCGCAGCGGAAGCGAATGGTTATGAGGTAAAGGCCGGCACTTACGCGAAAGATGATTCCACATTGGATGACACAGTAAAGGCAGCACTTGACGGTCTGAAGGAAGGAGAAACTTCTTCTATGATCGAGACAGAAAGTGCTTACTATTTTGTGCGTGTTGATAAAGAAACAGATGAGGAGGCAACGGAGCAGAACCGTCAGTCTATCATCAGTACGAGAAAAAGCGATCACTATAATGAGGTGTTAAGCGGCTGGCAGGAGAATGACGATTGGAAAGTCGATGATAAGAAGCTGGAGCAGATTTCCTTTAAGAATTCTCTGACCGGTCAGGATCCTAATGCCTCTACAGAGACTGAGGGTGTGCAGAGTACACAGGAATGATGAAGGATAATATTGTTTTAATCGGAATGCCGGGGGTGGGTAAAAGCACTGTCGGCGTTATCCTTGCAAAGGTGCTTGGCTACCAGTTCATGGATGCGGACCTTCTGATTCAGAAGGAGGAGGGGAAGCTTCTTAGGGAAATCATCGAGGAGAGAGGAACCGAGGGCTTTATCCGGGTGGAGAACCGTGTGAATGCGTCCATTCAGGCAGATCATGCCATCATTGCCACAGGGGGAAGTGTGGTGTACGGCTCTGAGGCCATGGCTCATCTGAGTGACATTGGAACCGTGATCTATCTGAAGCTACCCTATGAGGTATTGGAAGCCCGCCTGGCAGATATTAAGGGACGTGGAGTTGTCCTGAAGGAGGGACAGGATCTGCGGGATCTTTTTGAGGAACGTTCCCCTCTCTATGAGAGGTATGCAGACCTTATTGTGGAGGAGACAGGTCTTAACGTGGAGCAGACGGTGGAGCGGATTGAGGAACAGCTGAAGGCAGCGTCTGCGAATAACAATTGGGAAAGTAACGAATAGTATAGATAGTAGGGCATTTCTTTTTTTGAGGTGGAAGATGGAACAGTACGTGATCAAGGGCGGAAATCCGCTGTATGGTGAAGTGGAAATCGGTGGTGCAAAGAATGCTGCGCTGGCAATTCTTGCTGCATCCATCATGACAGATGAGACTGTTACAATAGAGAATTTACCAAATGTGCGGGATATTAATGTTTTACTCCAGGCCATCGAGCAGATTGGTGCTCAGGTGGAGCGGATTAACGAGCATACGGTGAAAATCAATGGATCATTTATTCAGGACGTGACGGTAGACAATGAATTTATCCGGAGAATCCGGGCGTCCTATTATCTGATTGGAGCGCTTCTTGGCAAATATAAAAAGGCAGAGGTTGCGCTGCCTGGCGGCTGTGACATCGGAAGCCGGCCCATTGACCTTCATATGAAGGGCTTCCGGGCCATGGGGGCTCAGGTGGACATTGCCCATGGGCTGGTTACTGCGGAGGCAGAACATCTGAAGGGAACCCATATTTATCTGGATAAGGTTTCTGTAGGTGCAACCATTAATATTATGATGGCAGCGGCCATGGCAGAGGGCAAGACGGTCATTGAGAATGCGGCAAAGGAGCCTCATGTGGTAGATGTGGCCAATTTCCTGAACAGTATGGGAGCTAATATCCGCGGCGCAGGAACCGATGTGATTCGTATCGTAGGTGTGGAGAAGCTCCACAAAACCGAATATTCCATCATCCCGGATCAGATTGAGGCGGGAACCTTTATGTTTGCAGTTGCAGCGGCCGGTGGAAATGTCTTAGTAAAGGATGTAATTCCAAAGCATCTGGAGGCTACCACGGCGAAGCTTCTGGAGGCTGGCTGTAAGGTGGAAGAATTCGATGACGCTGTGCGGATCATTTCCGATGGAAAGCTTCATCATACTCAGGTGACCACGCTTCCGTACCCGGGCTTCCCGACAGATATGCAGCCGCAGATGGCGGTGCTTCTGGGAATCGCGGAGGGAACCAGTACTGTTACGGAGAGCATTTTTGAAAACCGCTTTAAGTATGTGGATGAGCTGACCCGCATGGGAGCGAACATTAAGGTAGAAAGCAATATCGCAATCATCAATGGTGTGAAGAATTATACGGGAGCAAGAGTCAACGCACCGGATCTTCGAGCAGGAGCTGCTCTGGTCATTGCAGGGCTTGTGGCTGAGGGTATCACCGTTGTGGATGACATTTATTATATCGAGCGTGGATACGAGGCTTTTGAGAAAAAGCTTCGGGGAATCGGAGCCAGCATCGAGAAGGTTTCCGATGAGAAAGAAATTCAGAAATTCATATTAAAGGTATCATAAAGAAAAAGGAGAACCGCTGCTGTGGTTCTCCTTTTTACATGACGGCTTTAATGTAGAGGTCGCTGCTGACCGTGGAAAGATCCAGGCAGGTATTGTCATCAAACTGTACGATGGGGCGGGACAGGGCGTTGGGGTTGATCATCACGATGTTGCCGCCCCGACCGTCACTCAAGATGACCCGGTTGCTCTGGTAGGTCGTGGCGATCTGCCGCAGAAATGTCACAATATAGCGGGTGTGATATTTCTGGAAACCATCCCGCTCAAAGCTCCGGATGACCTCGAAGGGGCACATGGGCGAGCGGTAGGAACGGGAAGAGGTCATGGCATCGTAGACATCGGCAATGGCAACCACCATAGCATAATTGTCGATAAAATCCTCCGTCAGTCCCGCAGGGTAGCCGGATCCATCGCATCGTTCGTGGTGCATGAGGGCTGCCTTTTTAATACGCGAATCCAGAGTGTCCTGTCGTTTCAGAATCGCGTAGCCCAGCTTCGGGTGTTCCTTGATCTTTGCAAATTCTTCATCACTTAATGCGCCGGGTTTATTCAGAAGTTCCTCTGGGATTATTAGCTTTCCGATATCGTGGAGCAGTCCCGCCAGGGTCAGAACATCCAGATCGTGATGTTCCAATTTGAGCCAACGGCCCAGCATACGGGAAATCAGAGCCACATTCAGGCAATGGGTATAGACAGAGCTTTTCACTGCCCGCATGTTGAAAATCATATCAAACAGCTCCGCAATGGTGTTACGGGAACGGAACAGGTTCGATACAGCGGAAAGAAGTACTTCCGTGTCGATGGGGCGGTTGTCCCGGACGGTTGCGGAGAAGGAAACCTTCATCTGGTCTACCGCCTGAAGGTATTGAATTTGGAAATCACGGAATTCCGATGAGGCAGCGACCTTCTGGGCGTGGGTCTTGCTCTCCTCAGCGTGGGTTTTCGGAACCTTTTTCAGGGGTTCGGGAACAGGTTTTTCAGGAGCAGCCGCTGGTTCCGGTGCCGAAACGGCGTCAGAAGCTTTGATAGAAATCCCGGATCCCGTACTTTCTCCAACTACAACGGCATGAGGAATCCGGTACAGTTTCATGCGGTTGATGAGCTGGCGGGTAACAACACTTCCCTCCGGTGCCAGTACCTGACCGGAGGGCGTGACAACCGGTTCTGCTGTGATCATTCCGATTTCTAAAGCATTAGGTGCAAGTTTTTGCATTTCTTATTCCCCCTATATCTAGCACAAGTATAGTTTTTTTTATGAAAAATGTCAATAATTGAGACTTGACAGACTACAGAATTCGCGGTATTGTATCACCATAAGATTTCAAACTGAATATTGTGTGTTTTTCTCTTATTCAGAGTGATGGAGATACATAGGATCTGTGAAGTCACGGCAACCCCACGATACATTTGGTGGAAGGTGCCAGCCTGAGCGAGTTTATCGAACAATAAGAGGATTTGATGATCTTTGTATTTGAATCCGCTTGTTTGGCGGATTTTTTTATGAACAAAAGTGTTTAGCAAAGAAGAAGGAGACAACTATGGAGAAATTATTATTTACCTCGGAGTCCGTTACGGAAGGACATCCGGATAAAATGTGCGATGCCATTTCGGACGCGATACTGGATGCCTGCATGGAGCAGGATCCCATGAGCCGTGTTGCCTGTGAGGCTGCAAGCTGTACCGGTTTCGTTCTGGTTACCGGTGAGATTACCACAAAGGCGCAGCTGGATATTCCGGCCATTGTCAGAAAGACTGTCAACGAGATCGGTTATCATGATGCAAAGACAGGTTTTGACGGCAATACCTGTGCAGTAATGGTTGCCTTGGATCAGCAGTCGGCAGATATTGCCATGGGTGTGGACAAGGCTCTGGAAGCAAAGAACGGTGTTCTGGAGGATGAGTTGGATACCGGTGCAGGAGATCAGGGCATGATGTTTGGCTATGCCACCAATGAGACCCCGGAGTTGATGCCGTATCCCATTTCCCTGGCTCACAAGCTGGCCAGAAAGCTTACAGAGGTGCGTAAAGATGGCACCCTTCCTTACCTTCGCCCGGATGGTAAGACCCAGGTTTCCGTGGAGTATGACGAGGCCGGTCAGCCTAAGAGACTGGAGGCTGTTGTGCTGTCCACCCAGCATGATGAGGATGTGACGCAGGAACAGATTCACGAGGATATTAAGAAATATGTGTTTGAGCCGGTGCTTCCTAAGGAACTGCTGGATGAAAACACGAAATATTTTATCAATCCCACAGGCCGGTTTGTCATCGGAGGACCTCACGGAGATGCAGGTCTGACAGGCCGAAAGATCATCGTGGATACCTATGGTGGATACGCCCGTCACGGCGGCGGTGCTTTTTCCGGTAAGGATTGTACGAAGGTGGACCGCTCTGCAGCTTACGCAGCCCGCTATGTTGCGAAGAATATCGTTGCAGCAGGCATTGCGGACAAGTGTGAGATTCAGCTCTCCTACGCCATTGGTGTGGCACAGCCTACTTCTGTGATGGTGGATACCTTCGGAACCGGAAAACTGGCAGACGACAAGCTGGTGGAGATCGTCAGAGAGAACTTTGACCTTCGTCCGGCCGGCATCATCAAGATGCTGGATCTGCGCCGGCCAATCTACCGTGGAACAGCAGCCTATGGACATTTCGGACGTACAGACCTTGATCTGCCCTGGGAGGCAACAGACAAGGCTGAACAGTTACGAAAATATTTATAAGACTTTCCGGAGAAACAATGTTATAATAGGGCACAGAGGACATAACCTCTGTGCTTTATTTATTGCAGTTTTTAGTGATGGAAGGGTTGTTTCATGAAGATAAAGACAAAGCTGGTAATTTCCTTTTGTATTATGATCTTTATGCCTATGCTGCTGGCAGGGATGACCGTGTTTGGATTTTACAATTTTCAGGTGCACACCCTGGAGCAGACCTATGGAATCCGGAACGCAGATGCCTACAGTCTGATGTATTCTGTGAAGCTTCTGACCCGGTATACAGCATCGGATTTTGAAGAGATCCGGGGCATCGCCCACAATGATCCGGATCAGCTGCTTCAGGTGGATTTTCTAAGAGAAATGAACGATGATCTGCAGCAGAAATACTCCTACATGGTGGTGCGTAAGGGAAAGAAAATTTATTTTAACGGGGAGACGGGGAATCAGGAGATTCTGGATTCCCTCCCGGAATATGGAACCACGGATGCCGCCTCCCATACGGGAATCTATATCGACAGCGATCACGAGATTCTGGTAAAACAGGCCGACTTCGTTCTTACATCAGGAAAGAAAGGAAGTGCCTTTATTGTCACCTCCTGTAACGGAACGGTGTCGGAACTGCGAAGGCTGGTAATGGGAGGAATTGTATCCGTAGTATTGATTCTGCTTCTGACAGCCTTTATGATGGTTATCTGGATTTACCGCAGTATGATCACGCCCATTCGAAAGCTCCAGGCGGCGGCAGAGAATATCAAGGAGGGCAATCTGGATTTCTCCGTGGACGTTACGGGAGAAGACGAGATCGGTGAGCTGGGGGTGACTTTCGAGGAGATGCGGCAGCGTCTGAAGGATAATACGGAAGAAAAACTCAGAAATGAGAAGGAGAACCGGGCGTTGATCAGCAATATTGCCCACGATCTGAAGACTCCCATCACGGCGGTCAAGGGTTATGCAGAGGGTATTATCGACGGCGTTGCCAACACACCGGAGAAGGTGGATAAATATATCCGCACGATTTATAACAAGGCCAACGAGATGGATACGCTGATCAACGAGCTGACCCTGTATTCCAAGATCGACACCAACCGGATTCCGTACAACTTCGCCAAGATCAATGTGTCCGAGTATTTTAAGGATTGTGTGGAAGAAATCGGACTGGATCTGGAGGCCAAGGGAATCGGCTTGTCCTATTACAATTATGCCATGCCGGACACGCTGATCATTGCAGATCCGGAACAGCTTCGCCGGGTGATCAACAATATCATTGGAAATTCTGTCAAGTATATGAACAAGACAGAGAAATTTATCAATATCCGGATCAAGGATGTTGGCGATTTTATACAGGTGGAAATCGAGGATAATGGCCGGGGAATTGCCCAGAAGGATCTGCCCTATATTTTTGACCGGTTTTACCGGACCGATGCCTCCCGGAATTCTGCTACCGGCGGCAGCGGAATCGGTCTTTCCATTGTCAAGAAGATCATGGAGGACCACGGCGGGAAAATATGGGCCACCAGCAAGGAGGATTCCGGAACAACCATGTATTTTGTAATTCGTAAATATCAGGAGGTAAAAGCAAATGAGTAGAATTTTGATCGTAGAGGACGAGATCGACATTGCAGATCTGGAGAAGGATTATCTGGAATTGAGCGGATTTGATGTGGAGATTGAGAATGAGGGGCAAAAGGGTCTGGAGCGTGCACTGAAGGAGGAGTTTGATCTGTTTATTCTGGATCTGATGCTGCCGGGGGTGGACGGCTTTGAAATCTGCCGACAGATCCGTGAGCAGAAGAATACACCGATTCTCATGGTATCAGCGAAAAAGGATGACATTGACAAGATCCGCGGACTGGGCCTTGGGGCAGACGATTATGTGACGAAGCCTTTTTCCCCCAGTGAGCTGGTAGCGCGGGTCAAGGCCCATCTTGCACGCTATGAGCGGCTGATTTCCAGCAATATGCCCCAGAATGACATCGTGGAGATCCGTGGCATCAAAATAGATAAAACGGCCCGCCGGGTCTGGGTCAACGGGGAAGAGAAGCAGTTTACCACGAAGGAGTTTGATCTTCTGACTTTTCTTGCAGAGCATCCGAACCATGTGTTTACCAAGGAGGAACTGTTCAGGGAAATCTGGGATATGGAGTCCATCGGTGATATTGCCACCGTGACAGTGCACATCAAGAAAATACGTGAGAAAATCGAGATGAATACCAACAAGCCCCAGTATATTGAAACCATCTGGGGAGTTGGATACCGCTTTAAATTATAAAATAGTTATAAAGTTTTATTCCCAATTACCTCCATTTGTGTTATCATAGTGTGGTATTTTTTAATTATGATGGAGGAATATATTTATGAAAGAGAAAAGCAGTTTTTCCAGCAGGCTGGGATTTATTCTGGCGGCTGCCGGTTCTGCTGTGGGATTGGGAAACCTGTGGCGGTTTCCGTATCTTGCTGCCAAGTATGGAGGGGGAAGTTTTCTCCTGATTTACCTGGTTCTGGCGGTGACCTTTGGCTTTGCGCTGATGATTACGGAGATCGCGATTGGACGAAAGACAGGGAAAAGCGCCCTGTATGCCTTTGCGGATCTCGGTAAAAAAAGCGGATTTATCGGTGTGCTGGCCAGTATTGTTCCTATTATTATTCTACCCTACTACTGCGTGATCGGCGGATGGGTTATCAAGTATGCATGGGTATTTCTGACGGGAAGAGGAGGAGCCGCTGCCACTGATGACTATTTCAGCGGTTTCATTTCCCGGACCGGGGAGCCGATTGTATGGCTGGTTCTTTTTATCCTGGCGACCATGGCAGTCATTCTACTGGGCGTCAATAAGGGAATTGAGAATATCAGTAAGGTTCTGATGCCGGTGCTGGTGATCCTGTCCATAGTGATCGCAGCCTTTGTTATTACCAGACCGGGGGCCGGCGCAGGTATTGTATATTACTTTAAGCCGGATCTGTCCAAAATAAACGGAAATGCGTTTCTGGCAGCCCTTGGACAGCTGTTTTACTCCATGTCACTGGCGATGGGTATCATGATTACTTATGGTTCTTATCTGAAGAAGGAAGATGACATTGAGAGCAGCGTCCGTAACATTGAGATTTTTGATACGGGTATTGCGTTTCTGGCAGGACTTATGATCGTGCCTGCAGTGTTTGTATTTTCCGGTGGAGATGAGGCTGCGCTTAAGGCCGGGCCGACTCTGATGTTTATTACGCTGCCGAAGGTGTTTGACAGTATGACCGGAGGACATATCATAGGAGCCGTTTTCTTTGTTCTGGTACTGTTTGCAGCGCTGACCTCCGCGATTTCTTTGATGGAGACGGTGGTATCGATCTTTACGGAACGTTTCGGGAAGAGTCGCCGGGTGATTACGATTTTTGTTACCATTTATGCGATCCTGATGGCAATTCCGTCTTCACTGGGATTTGGTGTCTGGAGCGATTTCAATATTCGGGGAATGAGTATTCTGGACTTTTTCGACTTCATTTCCAACAGTATTCTGATGCCTGTCGTGGCATTTCTGACCTGCGTGTTTGTAGGATTTATTGTGAAGCCCAAGACCATTACCGATGAGGTGGAGAGTTCTACAAAGAAATTCAAAAGCAAGAAGTTTTATGTAGTCATGATCAAATATATTGCACCGGTTCTGGTTCTGTTGATCCTGATCAGTTCAGTATTAAATGCACTGGGAATTATTACGCTTTAAAGATTATTTACGAAAACTTCCCACTTGGATTTAATAGTTCCTATTTCTGAAAAAAAGCCGCTGTACAGCTTACCGAAAGCTTGTACAGCGGCTTTATTCATGATTGTATCCGTCTATATCATTATATCCGGGTAAAATTTTTCCGTTTTCTGACAGAATCTCTTCCTGCCTGGTAAAAACCTCTCCGGCAGGAGTGAGGAACGCGCGACGGAGTACATAATTGTCCGCAGTAATCAGTATCCGGACAAATCAGTTCTCTCCGCTGTTATCACAAGTCCTTCGGGCTTAACAAAATCGATTCTTCTGCAGTGGACAATCATGCTTGCTGAAAATGCAGAATTCACAGCCTTTATCTTACCTCCTAGACCTGTGGGCAGCCTTGATCATTTGACTTGATCCGTTTTACGTCAGGCATTCTCACATCCTGTACCGTTGGTCATTTTTTGTGCCGTCCACAAATGGACTACGAATAGATTAAATCAGATGATGAATTTTGTCAAGGAATTAACCCCAAAAAAGAGTAGGAAATTATATGGTAATTAATTCATATTCATTATTTCCCAGTCCAATCTTTACTGCGTGGGCAATGCAGCTCTGCCATTCCGTGTCCGGATGGGTCATATGGAAATGGTCTCCGTGTGTATGTTCCCCGGCATTTCTGATATTTTCACCCAGAACGCTTTCCGGGATGGCGGGCATCTTGTTGCAGAGATCGGCGCAGGCCTGATCCAGTGCAACCGGATCAAAGGAGGCGAGCATTCCTACATCCGGGATGATGGGAATGTCATTTTCTGCGTGGCAGTCGCAGTTGGGCGACACATCGCAGATCAGGGAAATGTGGAAGGCTGGACGGTTCTGGCATACAGCCAGGGAATATTCCGCAATTTTGTAATTTAACAGCTGGATGGAATCATTGTGATCTGCCACAATGGCATGCTTCGGGCAGACGGCAATACAGCGGCCGCAGCCAACGCAGTGGGCATGGTCAATGGATACTTTTCCGTCTTTCATGACAGGAGCTTCATGGGCACAGATTTTTCCGCAGGAACCACAGCCCACACACAGGTTTTCCTTTACACTTGGCTTGCCATCGCAGTGCTGTTCCATTTTTCCCGCTCTGGAGCCACAGCCCATGCCGATGTTTTTGAGGGCTCCGCCGAAGCCGGCCTCTTCATGTCCCTTGAAGTGGGTCAGGGAGATTAGGATATCTGCATCCATGACGGCACGACCGATCTTGGCAAGGGTTACATATTCGCCGTCCACCGGAACCAGCGCCTCGTCGGTTCCCTTCAGTCCGTCACCGATGATTACATGGCAGCCGGTCTGCAGTGGAGAAAAGCCATTGACGTAAGCGGTTTCCAGGTGATCCAGAGCATTTTTCCGGCTTCCCACATAAAGGGTATTACAGTCGGTTAAGAAGGGCTTTCCCCCCAGCTCTTTTACATAGTCGGCAACCACCTTTGCATAGTTCGGACGAAGAAAAGCCAGGTTTCCGTATTCACCGAAATGCATTTTAATAGCGGCATATTTGTTTTTGAAATCAATAGTTTCAAAACCGGCAGTTTTCATTAGCCGGTGCAGCTTCTGCAGAAGGTTTTCGCTTCCGCTGGTTTTAAAACTGGTATAGTATACCTTCGAATTTTCCATGTACATTCCTCCTCGTAGTTGAATACCGGTTCATGCGGTATGCCGGCATAGATTATGTTGAAATTATATCGTTTTGGAAGGGGAAAATCAAGAAAGCACTAGTACAGCGTTCTCGGAAATTTGCTATCTGAAAATTTGTAATTTTTTAATCGTGGGAGAGTTGGGGGAAGGAGAGAGCTTTCCTTTTATGCGCCCATATAAAAATATTAAAAGGGAAAATCAGGGGAGAACTGGGCGCCGGAGTAATATATTTTACTATGCGCCCACGCGCAAATCAGAATATGGAAAAAATAGGGAAAAACTGGGCGCCGGAATAACATTTTTTACTATACGCCCATGCATCAGGCATATTTTCGTAAAAAGTTGAAAAAATTGGGCGGATAGAGAAAAAGATGTTGCTATCGCCCATTTGGGGACAATATAAAACAACAGCGCAGAAAAATGTGGGCGCATAGAAAAAAATATGCTGCTCCTGCCCATGACAGGCAATATGAATGGCTAATTGGAAAATATACTTGGCAAGGGAGGGGAAGATGGGGTAGACTTATTCTGTTAGGAGGAAGCTGAATATGAAGCAAGAGAAGAATATACCGCAGATAGATGACACTCCACAGGCACAGGACAAGCCTCACAAGCGCAGGGTACATTACAGTGGGAAATACCCAAGGCGTTTTGAGGAAAAATATAAGGAGCAGAATCCGGAGAAATATCAGGATATGGTGGAGCATGTGATTCGGAAGGGGAATACCCCGGCGGGCATGCACCGGTCTATTATGGTAAATGAGATTCTGGAGTTTTTGAAGATTCAGCCGGGAGAAACAGGATTTGACGCAACCCTGGGTTACGGAGGACACACGAAGGCAATGTTAGAGTGTCTGAAGGGGGAGGGACATATTTATGCCACAGATGTAGATCCGGTGGAATCGGAAAAGACAAAGAAGCGTCTTTTCGAGGCGGGATTCGGAGAAAAAATCCTTACAGTGAAGCTGCAGAATTTTTGTACCATAGATGAGATTGCGGCTGAGGCAGGGGGATTTGATTTTATTCTGGCGGATCTGGGGGTGTCCTCCATGCAGATTGATGATCCCCAGAGGGGATTTTCTTTCCGGGAGGGTGGTCCTTTGGATTTGCGGCTCAACCAGACGGCAGGAATCAGCGCCGCCGAACGGCTGGATACCATATCGGAGGCAGAATTGGAGGGAATGCTGGAGGAAAATTCAGATGAACCCTATGCGGCGGAACTGGCTCACGCCATCACGACAGAAATCCGGAAGGGACATCGCATTGATACCACGGCAAAGCTTCGCAGGGTGATAGAGGAATCCCTGGATTTTGTGCCCCAGAAGGAGAAAAAGGATACAATCCGGAAGACCTGTCAGAGAGTCTTTCAGGCTCTTCGCATTGACGTAAACCATGAATTTGAAGTGCTTTATGATTTCCTTGAAAAGCTTCCGGGCGCCTTAAAGCCCGGTGGGAGAGTGGCCATTCTGACCTTTCATTCCGGGGAGGATAAATTGGTCAAAAAGGCCTTTAAGGCAGGCCTTCGCGAGGGCGTTTACAGCGAGATAGCAAGAGATGTAGTGCGCCCCAGTGCACAGGAGTGCGCGGCCAACGGCAGAGCCCGGTCCACGAAAATGCGCTGGGCAGTCCGGGCGTGATTTTCATTGACAATCCTTTTTCGGGCGGAGAGAGTGAGAAAAGGCGTCTGCCGCCCAGAAAATTACGTGAAGCAGAGGAAATATGGGCGGAGAGAGTGTGAAAAGGTGTCTGCCGCCCAGAAAATGGGCGACAGGGACTGAGAAAAAGCATCTGCCGCCCAGAAAATGGGCGAGGTAGAAGTAAAAGTGGGCGGAGAAAGTACGGAAAGACATGTGTCGCCCACCATGAAAGAGAAAGAAGAATTTGTTACAGTTCACAAGTATGTGAACAGTAACAAGAAATTTCCATATTTTGGGACTTGCATTACTTAGAAATATTTTGTATAATGACCATGTTATATAACTGACGGAGCAGATGAGCTTAGAGAACTATCAAAAACTATTAGGCGCATCTGATATGTGGAGCACCACGTGAAGTATAACGTATATGAGTCGACCGTCTGGGCAGAAAGAGCCCGGACGGTCGTTTTTTCGTCTATATGCAATCTCCCGGTGCTGATGAATATACGAATGAATGTATGATCATTTGGCTGGTCACAGATAGCAGATGATTTGGGAGAGTGGCTATTGTACAAATAAAAAGCATTGATTCCGGAGCTAGTACACTGAATAATAAGTAATTGATACATATGAGCAGTCTGCGATTCCGATAGCACATGCCAAAAAGCCTCGACGTAGCCCGCT